>JBFKCU010000043.1:0-11546 GCA_041620115.1 Burkholderiales bacterium
ACCTCGGCAAACGGCTGCGGCCACACGCCCATCACCAGCACCAGCACCGCGAGCACGCCCAGCACCAGGAACTCGCGCGCGTTGATGTCGCGCAGCGCTTCAACATTCTTGTTGGCCACGGCACCGAACACCACGCGCTTGTACATCCAAAGCGTGTACGCCGCGCCGAAAATCAGCGTTACCGCGGCTGCGAACGCGTACCAGAAATTGACCTTGACGGCACCCATGATGACCAGGAATTCGCCGACGAACCCGCTGGTGCCCGGCAGACCGGCATTGGCCATCGCAAACAGCATGAACAGCGCAGCAAATACCGGCATCTTGTTGGCGACCCCGCCGTAATCGGCAATCTGGCGGGTGTGCATGCGGTCGTAGAGCACACCCACGCACAGGAACATCGCACCGGAGATGAAGCCGTGCGAAATCATCTGGATCACCGCGCCCTCTATGCCCTGCGCGTTGAAAATGAATATGCCCAGCGTAACGAAGCCCATGTGCGAAATCGACGAATAGGCGATGAGCTTCTTCATGTCGGTCTGCACCAGCGCCACCAGGCCGATGTAGACCACGGCGATCAGCGACAGCGCGATGACCACCGGCGCCAGGTACAGGCTCGCGTCCGGGACGATGGGCAGGCTCAGCCGCAGGAAACCGTAGCCGCCGAGCTTCAGCATGATCGCCGCCAGCACCACCGAGCCGCCGGTGGGCGCCTCGACGTGCGCGTCGGGCAGCCAGGTATGCACCGGCCACATCGGCACCTTGACCGCAAACGCCATGAAAAATGCAATAAAAACAACAACTTGTACAAACAGCGGCAATGGCGTTTCGTAGAGGTCGAGGAAGGCGAAGCTGCCGCCCGCCGCGTTGTAGAGATAGATCAGCGCCACCAGCGACAGCAGCGAACCGAGCAGCGTGTAGAGGAAGAACTTCATCGCGGCGTAGACGCGGTTGGGGCCGCCCCACACACCGATGATGATGAACATCGGGATCAGCGTCGCCTCGAAGAACACGTAGAACAGCAGCGCATCGAGCGCCGAGAACACGCCGTTCATCAGGCCCGACAGCACCAGGAACGCCGCCATGTACTGCGACACGCGCGACTTGATGATGTCCCAGCCGGCGATGACCACCAGCACGGTAGTGAGGCTGTTGAGCAGGATCAGCAGCAGCGAGATGCCGTCGATGCCAAGGTGGTAATTGACGTTGAACGCGGCAATCCACGGCCGCATCTCGACGAACTGGAAACTGCCCTGCTGCAGATTGAACCCGGTGTAGAGCGGGATGGTCACTGCAAAGCCGATGACCGCGCCGACCAGTGCTATAATCCGCGCCGCCGGCGCATTGCGGTCGTCGCCGGTAAACAGCACGGCAACGCCGGCGATGATCGGCGCCCAGATGGCGAGGCTCAGTAACGGTAAATCCTGCATCATCAGTTCTTTTTCTTCAGTCTCAGCAGCTCAGTTTCAACCGATGAACGCCAGCGTCAGCAACAGCAGTACGCCGATGATCATCGCGAAGGCATAGTGATAGATGTAGCCGGACTGCACGTGGCGCACCACGGCGGCAAACCAACCGACCAGCCGCGCCGAGCCGTTGACCATGACGTTGTCGATGACGGCAACATCACCGCCCTTCCACAGGCCCGTGCCCAGCGCACGCGAACCGCCGGCAAAAAACCAGTCGTTAAAGCGGTCGAAGCCGTATTTCTCCATGAGTATCGTGACCACCACGCCCCACTGGCGACGCAGCTTGGCCGGCAGTTCCGGCTTCACGATATAGATGAACCACGCGGTGCCGGCACCCGCGACCGCCAGCCAGAACGGCAGCGTGCCCAGCGCATGGCTCATCATGCCGATGACGCCGTGGTAACTCTGCGCCAGCGTCGCCATCGCCGTATGTGCCGCGCTGACGGTGATCGAACTGCCGAAATAATTGCCGTAGACGAACGTGCCGATGAACCAGCCGGCACACACTGACGGAATCGCCAGCAGCACCAGCGGCACCCACACTACCGCCGGCGACTCGTGCGGCGCATGGCCGTGACCATGATCGTCGTGGTGTTCATCCTTGGCATGGTCATCATGATGATGATCGTCGTGATGAGCCGCCGCCGCAGCCTCGGCATCGGCCGCCTTGACGTCGGGATGATCCGGATCGGCAAAGCGCTCCTTGCCGTGGAAGGCGTAGAACACCAGGCGGAAGGAATAGAAGCCGCCGACGAACACACCGGCCACCGCCAGCGCGTAGGCCAGGCCCGCACCGGGCACGGTGGCGTGATGCAGCGCCTCGACGATGGTTTCCTTGGAGAAGAATCCGGCGAACGGCGGCAGACCGGCATTGGCAAATGCGCCGATCAACACCGTCATGTAGGTAATCGGCATGTATTTCGCGAGGCCGCCCATCTTGCGCATGTCCTGCTGGTGATGCATGGCAATGATCACCGAGCCCGCACCGAGGAACAGCACCGCCTTGAAAAACGCGTGCGTGAAGAGATGGAAAATCGCCGCCGAATAGGCCGAGGCGCCCAGCGCCATGGTCATATAGCCGAGCTGCGACAGCGTCGAATACGCCACCACCCGCTTGATGTCGTACTGCACCGTCGCGATCAGCGCCATGAAGAACGCGGTGATGGCTCCAATAATCAACACAAACGACAGCGCGGTCTCCGACAGTTCGAACAGCGGCGACATGCGCGCCACCATGAAAATGCCCGCGGTGACCATGGTGGCCGCATGGATCAGCGCCGAAATCGGCGTCGGGCCTTCCATCGAGTCCGGCAGCCACACATGCAGCGGAAACTGCGCCGACTTGCCCATGGCGCCGATGAACAGCAGGATGCAGATCACCGTCAGCAACGACCAGGTCACGCCCGGAAAGAGTTCTATGGTGTTGTCGGCCAGCCGGCCGGCATTGGCAAAAACCGCGGCGTAATCGAGCGAGCCGAAATACATCAGGATCAGCGCGATGCCCAGCAGGAAACCGAAATCGCCGACGCGGTTGACGAGGAAGGCCTTGAGGTTGGCGTAGATCGCCGTCGGCCGCGTGTACCAGAAGCCGATCAGCAGGTACGACACCAGGCCCACCGCCTCCCAGCCGAAGAACAGCTGCAGGAAATTGTTGCTCATCACCAGCATCAGCATCGAAAAGGTGAACAGCGAGATGTAGCTGAAGAAGCGCTGGTAGCCGGGATCGTCGGCCATGTAGCCGATGGTATAGATGTGCACCATCAGCGAGACGAAGGACACCACCATCATCATCGTCGCCGACAGCGGGTCGATCAGGAAGCCCAGTTCAAAGCGGATGTTGCCGGACACCAGCCAGGTATAGATCGGCCCGTTGAAGACATTGCCGCGCATCACGTCCTGGTAAACCAGGAAGGACGCGACCAGGCACACGACCATGCCGATGATGGTGATCCAGTGCGAGGCACGCCGGCCGATCAGCCAGCCCAGCAGTCCGGCGATCAGCGCGCCCGCGAGCGGCGCCAGCGGCACCAGCAGATAGAGTTTTTGCATCGCGGTCATGTGCGCGTCAGCCCTTCATCTGATCGAGGTCTTCGACGTCGATGGTGCGCAGGTTGCGGAACAGCACCACCAGGATCGCCAGCCCGATCGCCGATTCCGCAGCGGCGACGGTGAGAATGAAAAACACGAACACCTGCCCCGCGATATCGTTCATGAAATGCGAAAAGGCGATGAAGTTCATGTTCACCGCGAGCAGCATCAGCTCGATCGCCATCAGCAGCACGATCACGTTCTTGCGGTTGAGGAAGATCCCGATCACCGAAATGGCAAACAGGATGGCGCCGAGGATGAGGTAGTGCGACAGGGAAACCATGATTTCAGTCTCCGCCGCTCTTGAGGTTTTTCTCGGCCGGCATCGACACGATGCGTACCCGGTCTTCGCGCCGCACCGCGATCTGCTTCGCGGGGTCGATGTGCTTGCTGTGCTTGCGGCGGCGCAGTGTCAGCGCGATGGCCGCGACGATGGCCACCAGCAGGATGACCGCCGCCAGTTCAAACGGATAGACATAGTCGGTGTAGAGCAGCCGGCCCAGCACCTTGGTATTGCTGTGCCCCTCGGGCAGCGACGCCGGCGCCGGCGCTTCCTCCAGGCCGAAGTACGGACCGGCCAGCACCAGCGCCATTTCGGCGACCAGCAGCAGTGCCACCGTCGCCCCGACCGGCAGGTAGCTCCAGAAGCCCTCACGCAGCCGCGCCAGATTGATGTCCAGCATCATCACGACGAAAAGGAACAGCACCATCACCGCGCCGACATAAACAAGGATCAGCACGATGCCGAGGAATTCCGCCTCGAGCTGTATCCACAGCCCGGCCGACGTGCAGAACGCCAGCACCAGGAACAGCGCGGCATGCACGGGATTGCGCGCCGTGATCACGCGCAGTGCGGCGAACACGAGTATGGCCGCAAAAAACCAGAAGATGAATTCCTGAAAGGTCATGTTGTCCTGTTACCGGTAGGCCGCATCGGCGGCGCGATCCCGGGCTATCTCTTCTTCGTAGGCGTCACCGATCGCGAGCAGCATCGGCTTGGTGTAAATCAGGTCTCCGCGCTTCTCACCGTGGTATTCAAATATGCGCGTCTCGACAATCGAATCCACCGGGCACGATTCCTCGCAGAACCCGCAGAAAATGCATTTGGTCAGGTCAATGTCGTAACGCGTGGTGCGGCGCGTGCCGTCGTCGCGCTGCTCGGACTCGATCGTGATCGCCAGTGCCGGGCAGACCGCCTCGCACAGTTTGCAGGCGATGCAGCGCTCTTCGCCGTTGGGATAACGGCGCAGCGCATGCAGCCCGCGGAAGCGCGGACTCTGCGGCGTCTTTTCCTCGGGAAACTGCACCGTGATCTTGCGCGCAAACAGATAACGCCCGGTCAGCGCCATGCCCTTCAGGAGCTCGAACAGCAGAAAGGTGCTGAAAAATTTACGGATGCTCTGGATCATCATTTCCACCATATCCACAGCGGCGTCTGCATCCACGCACCGAGCACGACAATCCACACCAGCGTCACCGGGATGAAGATCTTCCAGCCCAGGCGCATGATCTGGTCATAACGGTAGCGCGGGAACGTCGCGCGGAACCACAGGAAGGACGACACCACCAGAAACGCTTTGAGCAGCAGCCAGCCGAAACTCGACGCGCCCAGCACACCCCAGGATTCCGGAAACGGCGACAGCCAGCCGCCGAGGAACAGGATCGCCGTCAGCATCGAGATCAGGATCATGTTGGCGTATTCGGCGAGGAAGAACACCGCGAAGGTCATGCCGGAATATTCCACATGGAAGCCGGCGACGATCTCGGATTCTCCCTCGGCCACGTCGAAGGGCGCGCGGTTGGTTTCAGCAACACCGGCGATGACATACGTCAGGAACAGCGGGAACAGCGGCAGCCAGAACCAGCCGAACACGCCGGCCCCGCCCTGCTGCGCCTTGACGATCTCGCCCAGATTCAGGCTTTGCGCGGCCATCAGCACGCCGACCAGCGCGAAGCCCATGGCGATTTCATAGGAGACGATCTGTGCCGCCGAGCGCAGGCTGCCGATGAACGCGTATTTGGAGTTCGACGCCCAGCCCGCAATGATTACGCCATAAACACCCAGCGAAGTCATCGCCAGCAGGTACAGCAGACCGGCATCGATATTCGACAGCACCAGTTCGGGCGAAAACGGCACCACCGCCCATGCCGCCAGCGCCGGCATGATGGCCATGATCGGGGCCAGCACGAACAGGAACTTGTTCGCACCCGTGGGCACGATGATTTCCTTGACCAGCAGCTTCAGCCCGTCGGCGATGGGTTGCGCCCAGCCGCCCAGCCAGCGGATGCCGAAGAAGGTCGTGCGATTCGGACCGATGCGGATCTGCATGAAGCCGATCATCTTGCGTTCCCACAAGGTCAGGTAGGCCACGCACAGCATCAGCGGCACGACGATCACCAGGATCTTGGCGAGCGTCCACACCACCGGCCACAACGGGCCGAGCAGTTCTTGCGGATAGGCGATCAGCGTATCCAGCATCAGGCGGTCGCCTTCTGTGTTTGCGCCACGCGCTCGATCGTCACCGGCGCAGCGGCCGCACCCAGCGCCGCGGTTTCCGCGCGCGCCGCAGCCAGACGCACGCAATCCGCAGGCAATTTCTCGTCGATGGCGTACGCCACGGTGACTTCACCGCCATCCTGAACGACGCGGACGAAATCGCCGTCCAGCAATCCCAGTTGATCCGCCAGCGCACGGTTCAGTGTCGCCACCGGCGGCTGCGCATCGCGGGTTTTCTGCAGGCTGGGCGCGCGGCGCGCCAGCGCATCGGCAGCGTAGATCGGCACCTCGGCAATGCGCGCGATGCCGCTGCCGGCCGCAGCCAGCGCCCCGAGGGTTAACTTTAAGTTGTTGTTTTTATTAACTATTTCCGTCTTCCCGTGCAGCACTTCGCGCTGGGCATCATCCGCGCCATCGTGCTCGAAGCCTGCCAGCCCCAGCAGATTGCCCAGCACGCGCAGCACTTTCCACGCCGGCCGTGTCTCGCCCAGCGGCTTGACCACGCCGGCAAAACTCTGCACCCGGCCTTCGGTGCTGATGAAGGTGCCCGCCGTTTCGGTGAACGGTGCAATCGGCAGCATTACATGGGCATATTCGGTCGCACCATGCTGGAACGGGCTCATCGCGACCACCAGTTCCGCCTGCTTCATCGCTGCGACGGCCTGGCGCGGATTGCGCATGTCGAGTTCGGGCTCCACGCCCAGCAGCAGGTACGCCCTCAACGGCGATTCGATCATCTCGCGCGCATTCCTGCCCGAGTTTTTTCCGGTGGGCGCACAGGCCGCGACATGTCCGCCCACGCTGTTCGCCGCCGTACCGAGGAAACCGAAGGGGCAGGCCAGGATTTCAGCCAGGGCCTGCGCCAGCACATGCAATTCGGTCGCAGCCGGATGCTGTTCAGCGAAATTACCGAGGAAGACGCCGGCCTTCTCGCCGGAAGCGAGACTGGCGGCGATGCGTTTCGCGGCATCACCGGCCGTGACACCGGCCACCGCTGCGCGCACGGATTCCGGTATTGCAACGCTCCTGATCGCGGCGGTTGCCTGAACCACCTGCGCCAGCGTCTGCGGCAGCAGGCCCGGCGCAACAATGGCCTTGTTGGCAACGCGCATCAGCAGATCGTCATCCACCGCATGCAGCAGATTGAGTTCGGTCTGCTTTTTCGCGGCCTGACGCAGCCGGTGCGCAATCAGCGGATGATCCTTGCGCAGCGTCGAGCCGATGACCAGCACGCGGTCCAGACCTGCGATGTCGGCGATGTTCATGCCCAGCCAGGGCACGCCGGCAAGCTTGCTGTCGGCGCTGAAATCGGCGCGACGCAGCCTGAAGTCGACATTGCCCGAACCGAATCCGCGCAGCAGCTTCTGCAGCAGGTGCAGTTCTTCCAGCGTCTGGTGCGGCGTCGCCAGCGCACCGACGGCTGCGGCACCATGCGCGTCCCGGATGCGCTTGAGTTCCGACGCGACGAATTCCAGCGCCACCGGCCACTCCACCTCCTGCCAGTTGCCGTTCTTCTTCAGCATCGGCTTGGGCAGGCGTTTATCGGAATTCAGCGCCTCGTATGAGAAACGGTCCTTGTCCGACAGCCAGCATTCGTTGACGGCTTCATTGTCGCGCGGCAGCACGCGCATGACGCGGTTTTGCTTGACCTGCACCGTCAGGTTGGAACCCAGGCCGCAGTGCGGGCTGACCGAGGGCCGGCGCGTGAGTTCCCAGGTGCGCGCGCTGTAACGGAAAGGCTTGGATGTCAGAGCGCCCACGGGACACAGGTCGATGGCGTTGCCCGACAATTCCGAATCCACGGTCCTGCCGACGAAGGTGATGATCTCGGAGTGTTCGCCGCGGCCGATCATGCCCAGTTCCATGATGCCGGCGATCTCCTGGCCGAACCGCACGCAGCGCGTGCAGTGTATGCAACGCGTCATGTCGGTGGAAATCAGCGGGCCGAGGTTCTTGTTGACGACGACGCGCTTGTCTTCCTCGTAGCGCGACCCGCTGCTGCCATAACCTACCGCCAGATCCTGCAACTGGCATTCACCGCCCTGGTCGCAAATCGGGCAGTCCAGCGGATGGTTGATCAGCAGGAATTCCATCACGCCCTTCTGGGCATTCACCGCGGTATCCGAATGTGTCCATACTTTCATGCCGTTGGTCACCGGCGTGGCACACGCGGGCAGAGGCTTGGGCGCCTTTTCCACCTGCACCAGGCACATGCGGCAGTTGGCCGCGATCGACAGCTTCTTGTGATAGCAGAAATGCGGCACGTAAATGCCCGCCTTGTTGGCGGCATCCATCACCGTGCTGCCTTCAGGCACTTCCATCAACTTGCCGTCGAGTTCGATTTCAAGCATGGCGTCGGCCTAGATATAGGGTGCGACCAGGCACTTCTTGTGGTCGATGTGATATTGGAATTCATCGCGGTAATGCTTGATGAAGGCGCGCACCGGCATCGCCGCCGCATCACCCAGCGCGCAGATCGTGCGCCCCTGGATGTTGTCGGCCACGTTGTTCAGCAGGTCCAGATCTTCGGGCCTGCCCTCGCCGTGTTCGATGCGATGGACCATGCGGTAGAGCCAGCCGGTGCCTTCGCGACACGGCGTGCACTGGCCGCAGGATTCCTCGTAGTAGAAGTACGACAGCCTGAGCAGCGACTTCACCATGCAGCGGGTTTCATCCATGACGATGACCGCGCCCGACCCGAGCATCGAACCCGCCTTGGCGATCGAGTCGTAGTCCATGTCGGTGGCCATCATGATGTCCGCCGGCAGCACCGGCATCGACGAACCGCCGGGAATCACGGCCTTCAGCTTGCGGCCATCGCGCATGCCCCCCGCCATCTCCAGCAGCTTGGGGAACGGCGTGCCGAGTTTCACTTCGAAATTGCCCGGCCGCGCCACATCGCCGGACACCGAAAACAGCTTGGTGCCGCCGTTGTTGGGCCGGCCCAGATTCAGGAACGCGTCACCGCCGTTGACGATGATCCACGGCACGGCCGCAAAGGTTTCGGTGTTGTTGATGGTGGTCGGCTTGCCGTAGAGGCCGAAGCTCGCCGGAAACGGCGGCTTGAAGCGTGGCTGCCCCTTCTTGCCTTCGAGCGACTCCAGCAGCGCGGTTTCCTCGCCGCAGATATAGGCGCCGTAACCGTGATGGCCGTGCAACTGGAACGAAAAATCTGTACCGAGGATTCTGTCGCCGAGATATCCCGCGGCGCGCGCCTCTTCCAGCGCCTCGTCGAAACGCTCATAAACATCCCACACTTCGCCGTGGATGTAGTTGTAACCCACGGTAATGCCCATGGCGTAACCGCCGATGATCATGCCCTCGATCAGGCTGTGCGGGTTGTAGCGCAGGATGTCGCGGTCCTTGAATGTGCCCGGCTCGCCCTCGTCCGAGTTGCACACCAGGTATTTCTGCCCGGTGAACTGCTTCGGCATGAAGCTCCACTTCAATCCGGTCGGAAACCCGGCACCGCCGCGTCCGCGCAGCGCGGACTTTTTCAGTTCATTGATGATCTGCTCGGGCGGAATTTTCTCCGCGATGATTTTTTTCAGCGCCGCGTAACCGCCGCGCGCTTCATAATCCTTCAGCCGCCAGTTCAGACCGTTGACACCCTTCATGATGACGGCGTCGGGACCGAAGATGTCCTCGGCAAACGGCGGCGTCGGCAAACCCATCAGACCCATTATTTGGAACCCCCTGCCTTGAGGTCGCCGAGCAACTGGTCGATTTTCTCCGGGCTCATGGCGCACAGCATCCGCTTGTTGTTCTGCAGCATCACCGGCGCGTCACCGCAGGCTCCCATGCACTCGCCTTCCTTCAGCGTGAACATTCCGTCAGCCGTGGTTTCATTGAAACCGATCCCCAGCTTGCTCTTCAGGTGTTCAGCGGCGAGGGTCGCACCCTGCAATGCGCACGGCAGATTGGTGCAGATCGTCAGCTTGTACCGGCCCACCGGCTTCGTGTTGTACATGGTGTAGAACGTCGCGACTTCGTAGACCGCGACCGGCGGCATGCCCAGGTAATGCGCTACAAAGTCCATGGTTTCCGTAGACAACCAGCCCTTTTCGTCCTGAGCGATGGTCAACGCCGCCATCACCGCCGAGTCCCTGCGCTCCGGCGGATACTTGGCCACTGCCTTGTCAATCATGGCAAGTGACTCGGGCGAGAGCATCAAGGGCGCATTCACCGGTCAATCTCCCCGAACACGATGTCCTGCGTGCCGATGATCGCCACCACGTCGGCAATCATGTGGCCGCGCGCCATTTCATCCAGCGCCGCGAGGTGGGCAAAACCCGGCGCGCGGATCTTCAGCCGGTACGGCTTGTTGGCGCCGTCGGACACCAGATAGATGCCGAACTCGCCCTTGGGATGCTCGACCGCGGCATAAGCCTCGCCCGGCGGCACGTGCATGCCTTCGGTGAACAGCTTGAAATGGTGGATCAGTTCTTCCATGTTGGTTTTCATGGACACGCGTGACGGCGGCGCCACCTTGTGGCTGTCGGCCATCACCGGCCCTGGATTCTTGCGCAGCCAGTCCACGCACTGTTTGACGATGCGGTTGGACTGGCGCATTTCTTCGATGCGCACCAGGTAGCGATCGTAGCAATCACCGTTGACGCCCACCGGAATATCAAACTCCAGCCGATCGTAGACTTCGTAGGGCTGCTTCTTGCGCAGATCCCATTCGATACCGGAACCGCGCAGCATGGCGCCGGTGAAACCCAGCGACAATGCACGCTCCGGCGACACCACGCCGATGCCGACCGTGCGCTGCTTCCAGATGCGGTTGTCGGTCAGCAGCGTTTCGTATTCGTCGACATAAGTCGGGAACCGCTTGGTGAAGTCCTCGATGAAGTCCAGCAGCGAACCCTGGCGGTTTTCATTGAGTTCCTTGATCGCCGCGGCATTGTGGATGCGCGATGCGCTGTACTGCGGCATCGTGTCCGGCAGATCACGGTATACGCCGCCCGGCCGGTAATACGCCGCATGCATGCGCGCACCGGACACGGCCTCGTAGGTATCGAACAGATCCTCGCGCTCGCGGAAGCAATACAGGAACACCGTCATCGCACCGATGTCGAGACCGTGACAACCCAGCCACAGCAGGTGGTTCAGCAACCGCGTGATCTCGTCGAACATCACGCGGATGTACTGGGCACGTTCCGGAACTTCGATGCCCAGCAGCTTCTCGATGGCCATCACATAGGCATGCTCATTGGCCATCATCGACACGTAATCGAGGCGGTCCATGTACGGCACCGACTGAATGAACGTCTTGTGCTCAGCCAGCTTTTCGGTGGCGCGATGCAGCAGGCCGATATGCGGATCAGCACGTTCGATGACCTCGCCGTCGAGCTCCAGCACCAGGCGCAACACACCGTGCGCCGCCGGATGCTGCGGCCCAAAGTTCATCGTGTAATTCTTGATCTCAGCCATGTGTCCGCACTCGCTGCAAGCCACGCGCAACCGATGCCGTTCCGAACTTCTGTGCAGGC
>JBFKCU010000044.1:0-11526 GCA_041620115.1 Burkholderiales bacterium
CGCGCAGCACGCCCGTCACGCAGCCATTCCTCCGCAACTGCGGCGAAGCTGCGGCCATGCAGTTCCGCCGCGGCATTCATCGCCATCATGTCCGTAGCGCTGATGCTGCGCTCCAGCCGGGAGACCGCAATCCAGCTTATCGGGTAGCGTTGCGGCACATCGGCGCGATAAACCAGCACGGCTTCATACCCGGGGAAGAAACGCCGGTCATCTTCCAGCACACGCAGACCGTAACGCGCGATCTTCGGATCAGTTGCGTATACGTCGATCACGTCGACCTGCCCCTGGGTCAGCGCTTCGTAGGCCACGCCGTGATCCAGTCCGCGTGCTGTCAATTTCTTGAGATCATAGGCATCACGCAAGGCCGTCCACCCGTCCTTGCGGCTGAGAAACTCCGCTGACAAGCCGAGTCGCGCATCGGCAATACCCTGCAGATCCGAAATACGTCTCACGCCGCGGCGCATCGCGACATCCTCGCGCATTGCCAGCGCATAGGTATTGCTGAATCCGAGGAATACGCCGGCCGCCAGACCATGCGGCGCAAGATGACGATTGAGTTCCGCCAGCGGCGGCACGCTGGAGAGGCGCAGCAGTTCCAGCGCGACAGTCCCGGTATAGTCCGGATACATGTCGATCGCGCCGCTCTTCAGTGCCGCAAACAGGATTGCCGTATTGCCCAGGCCCGGTTTATGCTCTACGCGGATTTCACCCGCATCGCGGACGGTGCCCGCGATCACCTCGCCGAGTATGTAGGACTCGGTAAACCGTTTGGAACCGACGCGCAGCGTTTCCGCAGCAGCCGGCATTGCAGCAAGCAGGACGAGCGTTACCAGCAAACCGATGCCGGATGCCGCAGCGCCGGAACAGATTCGGCGAACGGTGTGTGGTGTCATGGCGCGACGATGGTAGCATGACAAAAAATGCCGGCCGCATGGAACACAACATCGTCGCGGCCCAATCGATCAGGACTATGAACATGACCGCTCGCCCGACCAATCTCGACCCCTACTGGATGCCGTTCACGGCGAACCGCGCGTACAAGCAGGCGCCACGCATGTTTGTTGCCGCGAAAGACATGCATTACGTCACCGATGACGGTCGCAAAGTGCTCGACGGCGCGGCAGGACTATGGTGCGTCAATGCCGGCCATTGCCGGCCGCGAATCGTGGAAGCCGTGCAAAAGCAGGTGGCGACGCTGGATTACAGCCCTGCATTCCAGATGGGTCATCCGGACGCATTTCGCGTCGCCGAGCGCGTCGCTGCGCTGACACCAGGCGATCTGGATCACGTGTTTTACTGCAATTCCGGTTCCGAAGGCGTCGATACTGCCCTGAAAATCGCACTGGCCTATCATCGTGCGCGCGGCGAAGGACAGCGTAATGTGCTGATCGGGCGTGAGCGCGGTTACCACGGCGCCGGTTTTGGCGGCATTTCCGTGGGCGGCATACCCGCCAACCGCAAGGCCTTTGGCAACATGCTGTTTCGTGTGGATCACATGGCGCACACGCACAATCTTAAAGAAAACGCATTCAGCCGCGGACAACCGGCCTGGGGCGCGCATCTGGCTGATGAACTTGAGAATCGCATCATTCCGCTACACGATGCCGGCAACATCGCCGCCGTGATCGTTGAGCCGCTCGCAGGTTCCACCGGCGTGCTGGTGCCTCCCAAAGGCTATCTGGAACGCCTGCGACAGATCTGTGACAAGTACGGGTTGCTGCTCATATTCGATGAGGTCATCACCGGATTCGGTCGCACCGGTCCGTGTTTTGCGGCGAATGCCGTGGACGTGGTGCCTGACATGATGATCATTGCCAAAGGCCTGACCAACGGCACGGTGCCCATGGGCGCTGTCGTGGTACGCCGCGACATCTATGACACCGTAACAACCAGTGCGCCACCGGGAATGGTCGAACTGTTCCACGGCTACACCTATTCCGGGCATCCGCTGGCAACGGCGGCAGCAATGGCCAGCCTGGACACCTATGAGGAAGAAGGCCTGTTCCAGCGCGCGCAGGAACTGGCACCCTACTTCGAGCAGGCCGTGCAGTCGCTGCGGGAACTGCCGCACGTGATTGACGTGCGCAATATGGGCATGGTCGCCGGTATCGAGCTTGAGTCCCGGCCCGGCGCACCCACGGCGCGGGCGTTTGAGGCCTTCCTGAAATGCTATGAAGATGGTGCGCTCATCCGGACTACGGGCGACATCATCGCGCTGTCGCCGCCCTTGATCATTTCCAAAGCGCAAATCGATGAGCTGATCGGTATCATCGCGCAGGCGCTGCGCGCCGGCGGCCGCAACTGATTTAATAAATCAATTTAAAATCAATAGGTTATATAATAACTCGCGCGGAAACCGCCACCCGCCTATACGCGCTGGATATCCCGCAGTTCCAGTTTGACCAGGCAGTGGTCGAGCCATTCGGCCGTCAGTTTTTCCTGCGTGGAATTCTGTTTCAGCCGTTGGTCCAGCGCCTTCCAGTCGACGCAATCCAGCGGTTGATCCTGGTTAAAACACGAAAACACGTAACTGGTTTTCCCCGTTTGCGGATCGACCTGCGGTTGCAGACACTGCGCGCAGATCTCTTTCATCATGCATTGCATCGGCGAGTTGATTGAACCGATCGCGCGATGCTGCGGCTTCAGGTGAGGTTGCAGCGCCCCATGCCGTGCCTGCGCCACCGCCGCCATCATGCGGTCGGAACCAATGGCGATGATGCGATCCGCATCCTGGAATGGAATCACCTGCTCGCCCAGTTCGCCCGCCGCGTACGCTTTCATCGATTGCACGATATTGCCAACGAAGCGGCGGTCTCCGGGCCGCGACGGCACAAAGCCGGGTTCCTCGTCGCAGCACCAGACCACGACGTCACTCGCCGCCTCGATATCCTCGATGCGGTAACGGTCGATCATGCGCTTGTAACCTGCGAAATAGAGCACGCGCGATCCGGCCTTGCGCATCGCCTGGCCGATCGAGAACAGCACCGCGTTGCCCAGACCGCCACCGACGAGGATCACGGTCTCGTTGGTCGGAATCTCCGTGGGTGTGCCGGTTGGTCCCATCAGCACGACCGGCTCACCGCGTCGTAACTCGACGCACAGGTCGCTGGAACCGCCCATCTCCAGCACGATGGTCGCCATCAGGCCGCGCTCCACATCCACCGAGGCGCCGGTGAGTGCCAGACCTTCCATGGCCAGGACGCTGCCGTCGGTCTTCGGCGCCAGCGATTCAAAATTCTGCAGGCGATAAAACTGGCCGGGACGGAAACGCCGGGCGGCCAGTGGTGCATGCACCACGACTTCGACGATCTCGGGTGTCAGTCGCTTGACCTCGTGCACCGTCGCGCGCAGTTCATGTTGCAGCGCATTCAGAAAATCGCTGTCTTTTGATTTTGCAGCAGGGGGGACCGTTTCCAGCACGCTGCTGACCACCGGATAGCCCTGCTTGGCGCTGCCGACGGCCTTGACCACATTGCCGAAGAACGACGGATGCACGTCACCAAAGTAACTGATGCAACGGCCGTCTTCGCGGCGTGACAACAGCACATTCACCGCATTGGGTTTGGAAATGGACTTTTCCGCCGTCACCGGCTGTCCCGAAATATCGCAGGCACGGAAGTAACGGCCATCGAGCACAAAATTCCCGCTGTCTTCGCGTGCGAGCACGGTGTTGGGCTGCGTGCCCGCCGCAATCAGGATCGCCCGTGCCGGCAATTCTACCTGGCCGGTTTCTTGCCACGCCCCGTCTTCACCCAGCGACTGCACCGCGACTCGCAGTGCGCGCGCATGGCCGTAATCGTCGACTTCAACCGCCACCGGTGTCAGACCTTCAGCGAACGTGATGCCCTCTTCCAGCGCCTTGTGTACTTCCTCGTGATTGAGCGTGTACGAAGGACTGTCCACCAGCCGTTTGCGATAGGCGATGGTGGCACCGCCCCAGGATTGCAACAACTGCAGTACGCGGGCCTCCCGCCCTTCCCTGGCCGCCGCTTCACGCTCGACGCGTATTGCGCGTGCATGCGCCATGAATTCATCCGCGATCTCGCGTTCTTCTGCAGTCCAGACGATGCGCGCTGCCGCTTCGCCATGTTCGCGTGCCAGCAATTCGTAGCGTCGCAGGAATTTTTCGACCTGCAGCGGGTAATACGCGAGCGACTCCGTCGCGGTGTCGATGGCAGTCAGGCCGCCGCCGATCACCACCACGGGCAACCGGAGCTGCATGTTGGCGATCGAATCCGCCTTCGCTGCGCCCGTCAACTGCAGCGCCATCAGAAAATCGGACGCGGTGCGGACGCCCCGGACCAGCCCGTTCGGCATGTCGAGTACGGTCGGCCGGCCGGCGCCGATCGCCAGCGCAATGTGATCAAATCCCAGCGCAAAGGCTTCATCAGCGGTAATCGTGCCGCCAAAACGCACCCCGCCGATCAATGCGAACTGACTGCGCCGCTCCAGGAGTAACCTGATGATTTTTAAAAAGTTTTTATCCC
The DNA here is from genome assembly GCA_041620115.1 of Burkholderiales bacterium. Taxonomy (GTDB): domain Bacteria; phylum Pseudomonadota; class Gammaproteobacteria; order Burkholderiales; family SG8-41. The sequence continues at coordinate 4,488 of JBFKCU010000044.1, forward strand.
AGCGCACGGTAATTCCATATTCCGCGACGCCACCGAATCCCGCCATAGCGCGCTGGTCCAGCGACTCGTACATCTCGCCGATGTCGCGGATGGGACCGAAACGTACGCGCTGCCCGGACATTTCCACGCCGGACAACGACGCCGGCAGCGGCTCGATCTTCAGTCCGTCGATGCCGACCACGGTGTGCCCGTCGTTCATCAGGAAATGTGCCAGCGAGAATCCCGCCGGCCCCATGCCCGCGATCAGCACCCGCTTGCCGCTGGGCGCCTTGGGATAGGGATGGCGCAGGTTCAGCGGGTTCCACCGCGTCAGCAGGCTGTAAATCTCAAAGCCCCACGGCAACTCCAGCACATCCTTCAGCGTGCGGGTCTCCGCCTGCGGGATATCGACCGGCTCCTGCTTCTGGTAAATGCAGGCTTTCATGCAGTCGTTACAGATACGATGTCCCGTCGCCGCGAGCATCGGATTATCCACAATGATGATCGCCAGCGCTCCGATCGCATGCCCCTCGGTCTTGGCTTTGTGGAACTCGGAAATTTTTTCCTCGAGCGGACATCCGGCCAGCGTGATGCCGAAAGGGGATTTCTTGAACGACTGCGCACCGCGCCCGCTCGCGCCCTTCTCGCGCAGCCCCTTGGAACAGGAGTCCTTGCCCTGCTCGTGACACCAGATGCAGTAGTTCGCCTGGTCGAGTGCACCGGTAAGGTCGGTGCCGCGGTCCGTCAGTTTGAAACCGTCGCGCTGCCGCAGGCGCGACACGTCGAAGCGGTGCTCGGCGTACCCGGCGCTGGTCCCGGTGTGCACCGGCACCAGATTCTGCACGTCCAGTTTGTGCGGCGCCTTGAACAGCACGCCGGCATGGTGGCGGGCCCGTCCCGCCGCCGTATGGGCGGCCCAGGCGGCATATTGCAACGCCAGATCCAGGGCTTCCGCGTTGGCCTGCTCGTCCTGCTGCCATTGGAGCACATTGCGCGCAAACGACAGTTCGGTCAGCGGCTCGCCGAACAGCGCTGCCAGCCGTTCACCCACCGCTTCGCCATCGATTCCCGATGCTGCGTCTGCCTTGTATTTATGCATCGCCTTGCGCTGCACGAACAGGCGCTTGACGCTGTAAAGGGGGGCCAGCACGTGGTGACGCTCCGCCAGGTTCAGTACCTCGGTCTCGATACCGAACAGGCGGCCGACGAAATCATCCACGTGCGGCGCCAGCGCGAGCAGCAGTTCCGATTCGGCTTTAGGGGCGAGGTCCGCTGCGCCTGCCCGCCCGGCGATCAGCCGCGCACACAAGGCCGCATCAGCCTGCCCCAGTTCCTGCAGGAAAACCTGGTCCAGGCGCAACAAGCCACTGCGTTCGTACAGGTCCTCGAACGACAGGCCAAAGCCGGCCAGGGATGCGGGCGGTGTAGTCAAGGACATTTCAGGGCACGGGCAAAGCGCGGATTATAGCAACGCGTCCCTGCGCGGCTCTGATCGGCTGGTTATTTAATAAGCACGCGCGGCCATAATCCCGCGGATGAAGGTGCCGCCCCCTTATGCAATAATTGCCTTTAAGCAATCATCGGTGGCCTTATGACGCTATCCCCGGCGAATCTGATCATTTCGGTCGTGCTGGCTGTGCTGGTGGCTCTGCTGACACTGGCGGCATTCCGGGGCTATCTGAGCCCTGAACTCCTGCTGGGCTTCGCCAACAGCTTCAGTTGTTGAGCGGACCTGCCTCGCCCCTCCCCGCATCAGGCCGGTGATCGCTCTGTTGCCTGGATCACATTGGCAATCACCATTGCAACAGTCATCGGTCCCACTCCGCCCGGCACCGGCGTGATCCAGCCGGCACGGGCCCGGGCCGGTTCAAAATCCACGTCGCCGCACAATTTCCCGTCCGCCAGACGGTTAATGCCGACATCGATGACAGCCGCACCGGGCTTGATCATGTCCGCTGTCACGGCACGCGGCTTGCCGATGGCGCAGACGAGAATGTCGGCCTGCCGGGTTATCGCCGCAAGATCGACGGTGCGTGAATGACAGAGGGTGACTGTCGCATGGCGTTCTAGGAGCATCAACGCCGCAGGCTTGCCCACGATCGTGCTGCGACCGATCACCACGGCATGACGACCGGCGATGGGCACCTTGGCGCGCTCCAGCATGACCATCGCGCCCGATGGCGTGCAGGGCGCCAGCGTCGGGTGCCCGTCCAGAAGCGCCCCCAGGTTACGCCAGTTGAAGCCGTCAACATCCTTGCTGACGGCGACACGCTGCAGCACCTGCGCAGCGTCGATATGCTGCGGCAGCGGCAACTGCACCAGTATGCCGTGCACGCGCGGATCAGCATTGAGCGCGTCTATTTTTGCAAGCAACTCAGTCTGTGTCGTCGTCGCCGGCAAGCGGGTGTCGAAGGTCTGTACGCCGGCTTCGCGACAAGCCCGCTCCTTGCTCCGCACGTAAACCGCAGATGCCGCATCGTCGCCCACCAGCAGCACAGCCAATCCCGGCTGTCGTCCACCGCGGGCGAGCGTCTCGACGCGTAGTTTCATCTCACCCAGCACCTGTCTGGCCATGACAACACCATCGATGATGATTGCGCTCATCGTTACTTATCCATTCCAGATTTCAAGATTAATTGCTAGGCGCCGCCTGTTTGGCAGGCGCCGCCGACTTGCCCGGTGACGGCGCACGATCCAGCACCTGGAAGAAAATTTCGTCTCGCCGGATCATGCCCAACTCATTGCGGGCGCGTTCTTCGACCGCTTCCAGTCCCTGCTTCAAGTCCAACACCTCGGCGTCCAGCGCCGCGTTTCGCGCCTGCAGCCGCCGGTTGGTTTCACGCTGCGCCTCGATCTTTCGTTCGGTTTCCCACACGCGCAGCAGGCCGCCCTTGCCCAGCCACAGCGGATACTGGATCAGCACGATGAGACCGGCGAGCGCGATGGCGAGCAGGCGCATGGCATCACCGCCCAGGACGGAAATGCCCGGAATATTCAGCGCAACTGATAAAAAGCGCCACGTCCAGGATAACTTGCCGTATCGCCGAGATCTTCCTCGATACGGAGCAACTGGTTGTATTTTGCCAGCCGATCCGTGCGGCACAATGAACCGGTTTTGATCTGCATGGCATTGGTCGCGACCGCAATGTCGGCAATGGTCGTATCCTCGGTCTCCCCCGAGCGGTGCGAGATCACGGCGGTATAACGCGCGCGCTTGGCCATCTCGATGGCCGCCAGCGTTTCCGTCAGCGTACCGATCTGGTTCACCTTGATCAGTATGGAATTAGCAATGCCTTCGTCGATGCCGCGCTGCAGATACCGCGTATTCGTCACGAACAGGTCATCCCCCACCAGCTGTACGCGCTGGCCCAGTTTTTCAGTCAGCACCTTCCAGCCGTCCCAGTCGCTCTCGGCCATGCCGTCCTCGATACTGATGATGGGATACTTATCAACCCAGGCGGCGAGATAGTCGGCGAACTCCGGCGCTTTGAGGCTCAAGCCCTCGGAACTCAGCGTGTACTCTCCGTCTTCAAAAAACTCGGAGCTTGCGCAGTCCAGCGCCAGCGCCACATCTTCGCCCGGACGGTAACCGGCGGCCTCAATCGCTTCGATAATCACTTTGATAGCAGCTTCGTGTTTGGGCAGGCGCGGCGCAAAACCGCCTTCGTCGCCGACCGCCGTCGCCATGCCGCGGTCCGTCAGCAGTTTGCGCAGTGTGTGAAACACTTCCGCACCGCAGCGCAGCGCCTCGCGGAAACTCGCCATGCCCACGGGAACAATCATGAACTCCTGCATGTCCAGCCCGTTATCCGCATGCGCCCCGCCATTGATGACATTCATCATCGGGACGGGCATCGCCATGGCTCCGGCACCGCCAAGGTAGCGATGCAGCGGCAAGCCGGATTCCTCGCCGGCCGCGCGGGCCACGGCCATCGACACTGCCAGCATCGCGTTGGCACCCAGGCGCGACTTGTTTTCAGTGCCGTCCAGATCCAGCAAGGTGCGGTCGACAAAGGCCTGCTCTGTCGCATCGACCCCGATTACCGCTTCGCAGATTTCGGTATTCACATGCTCCACCGCCTTGAGCACGCCCTTGCCGCCGTAGCGCGCCTGGTCGCCGTCGCGCAGTTCAATGGCCTCGCGGCTGCCTGTAGACGCACCTGACGGCACCGCGGCACGCCCGAGTATCCCGGATTCAAGCAGCACGTCGACCTCGACCGTGGGATTGCCGCGGGAATCCAGAATTTCCCTGCCTATCACATCAACAATTGCGCTCATCGCCGGTTCCTGAATGATCCAGTCGGTTAAAGATTGTTTTCCGCAAAACCTTCTCGCTTGACCAGCACATCGATCGCGGTCAGTGTCTTCAGCAAGGCTTTCATGTGCTTCAGCGGCCAGGCGTTCGGCCCGTCGGACAACGCCTTTTCCGGCTGCGGATGCGTCTCCATGAAAAGGCCCGAAATGCCGCTGGCCACCGCAGCACGCGCCAGTAGCGGAACAAACTCGCGCTGCCCGCCGCTGCTGGTACCCTGCCCTCCCGGCAACTGCACCGAATGCGTGGCATCGAAAACCACCGGGCAACCGGTTCCACGCATGATCATCAGCGAACGCATGTCGGATACCAGATTGTTATAGCCGAAGGTGACGCCACGCTCGCACACCATGATGTTGTCCTCACCGCTGGCGGCGCGCGCCTTGTCGACTACATTGACCATGTCGCCGGGCGCCAGAAACTGGCCTTTCTTGATATTCACCGGTTTTCCCGCAGCCGCAACCGCACAGATGAAATCAGTCTGCCGGCACAGAAATGCCGGCGTCTGCAATACGTCAACAGCGGCGGCCACCTGCGCAATCTCCTCGGTTGCATGCACGTCGGTCAGCACAGGCACGCCGATCGTCTTGCGCACATCCGCAAGAATCTCCAGCCCTTTGTCCATGCCCAGTCCGCGAAATGACTTGATGGAACTGCGGTTGGCCTTGTCGTACGATGACTTGTAAATGAACGGGACCTTCAGTTCCGCGCAGATACGCTTTAAATCCCCGGCTGTGTCCATCGCCATGTCGCGGGATTCAACGACGCAGGGTCCTGCAATCAGGAAAAAGGGCTGATCCAGACCGATGTCAAATCCACAGAGTTTCATGAGCAGTGGTGCGCGCCGTTCAGCCTGCGGCGGCCTGTGAGGCCATCGCGACAGGGGCCGATACCGTGCGCTGCTCCTTGCGCGAACGGGCCAGCGCCGCCTCGACGAAGGACTTGAACAAAGGGTGCCCGCCGCGGGGGGTCGAAGTGAACTCCGGATGAAACTGGCAGCCCACGAACCAGGGATGTTCCGGGATCTCCACCATTTCGCACAGATCGCCCGTCAGCGACCGGCCGCTGACGCTGAGCCCCGAATCCAGCAACCGCTGCAGATAGTGATTGTTAACCTCGTAACGGTGACGATGCCGTTCAATGACACGATCAGCGCCATAAATGCGGTGCACCAGCGACTCGGCCTGGAGCCGGCATTCCTGCCCGCCCAGTCGCATCGTGCCGCCAAGATCGGACTTGACATCCCGGCGTTCGATACGGCCGTCACGATCCTGCCACTCAGTAATCAGGGCGACCACCGGGTGCGGCGTGTCCGGATCGAATTCTGTGCTGTGTGCGCCAGTGAGCCCCGTCACGTTGCGCGCATACTCGATCACAGCCAATTGCATACCCAGGCAGATGCCAAGATACGGCACGCCGTTTTCCCTGGCATACCGTATGGTCCTGATCTTGCCTTCCACACCGCGCTTGCCGAATCCTCCGGGCACCAGGATCGCATCCATGGTTTCCAGGCAGGCCGTGCCATTCTTCTCGATGGTTTCGGAATCGACATAATGAATGCGGATTCGCGAACTTGTGTGGATGCCCGCATGAATCAGGGCTTCCGAAAGCGACTTGTAGGATTCCGTCAGATCGACATATTTCCCGACCAGCGCGATGCTGACTTCGTGCCGCGGATTCTGCAGCGCCGTGATCACCCGTTCCCAGCTCGACAAATCGGCCGGCTTCGGATTGATACCCAGCTTCTTGCAAACGATGTCGTCGAGGTTCTGCTGATGCAGCATTCCCGGTATCTTGTAGATGCTGTCGACATCAACCGCAGAAATCACCGCGTCGACGCTGACATTGGTGAACAGTGCAATCTTGCGGCGCTCACCTTCCGGCAGCGGCCGGTCGGCCCGGCACAGCAATACATCGGGCTGAATGCCGATTTCACGCAATTCCTTCACGGAATGCTGTGTCGGCTTGGTCTTGATTTCCCCGGCGGACGCGATATACGGCACCAGGGTCAGGTGGATGAAGCAGGCGTTGTCCCGGCCGTCTTCGATGCCCATCTGGCGGATGGCTTCCAGAAACGGCAGTGACTCGATGTCACCCACCGTGCCGCCGATTTCCACCAGCGCGATTTCGGCTTCCCCTGCGCCGCGTCGGATGTACTGCTTGATCTCGTCGGTGATGTGCGGAATGACCTGCACCGTGCCGCCGAGATAGTCGCCACGCCGCTCCTTCTTGATGACGCTCTCGTAGATCTGGCCGGTCGTGAAATTATTGCGTTTGCCCATGCGGGCATCGATAAAGCGCTCGTAATGCCCGAGATCGAGGTCGGTCTCGGCGCCGTCCTCGGTGACAAACACTTCCCCATGCTGGAACGGGCTCATCGTGCCCGGATCCACGTTGATATAGGGATCGAGCTTTAGCATCGAGACTTTGATGCCGCGGGATTCGAGGATTGCGGCGAGGGAGGCGGCAGCGATACCTTTGCCAAGGGAGGAGACTACACCACCAGTGACAAAGATATATTTGGTCATCTCATATTAGCCGACGTTTTCTTATTTTATCGCAAATCCTGCTTGCGGCCAATCACGACGGCTTGCCGCCGCGTGCCAGATACAGCCAGGTTTCGACCACGGTATCCGGGTTGAGCGACAGGCTCTCGATGCCCTCCTCGACCAGCCATTCAGCGAGGTCGGGATGGTCGGAAGGACCCTGGCCGCAGATGCCGACATACTTATTGGCCTTGCGGCAGGC
>JBFKCU010000045.1:0-11427 GCA_041620115.1 Burkholderiales bacterium
CCCCCGCATGAACCGGCCCGATATTGATTGCAACTTTTCACCCCTTTAAGTAGTCTTACCCCCGACTGTTTTGGTCAACTTCTGGAGACACGAACTTATGCAACCTGACCTGCGTTCCGCAACGACTTACTCTGCGGGCACATCTGACATTGCCGCACAGCAGAACAAGGTATTGCGTAATACCTACCTGCTGCTCGCGATCACCTTGATCCCGACGGCGATCGGCGCCGCTGTAGGCACGTATTTTGTCGATTTCAGCTTCATGCGTGCCAGCCCCGGTATCTCGCTGATCGTGATGCTCGTCGCGTTCTACGGCTGGATTTTCGCGATCGAGAAGAATCGCGACAGCGCGCTGGGCGTAGGCCTGCTGCTGGGCTTTACCGCGTTCCTCGGGCTGATGCTGGCCCCGGTCCTGCAGCACGTACTCTCGCTGCGGAACGGCGGGCAACTGGTGATGACGGCCGCAGCCGGCACGGCAGCCGTGTTTTTCCTGCTGTCCGGAATCGCCTCGACCACCAAGCGCGATTTCAGCTTCCTGAACAAGTTCATCCTGGTCGGATTCGTTGCGATCATGCTGTCGGTCGTCGCCAACGTGTTCCTGCAAAGCCCGCTGTTCCATCTGGTCTTGCTCGCGGCGTTCATCATTTTCTCGTCTGCGGTGATCCTGTGGCAGATCAACAATATCGTGCGCGGCGGCGAAACCAACTACGTTTCAGCCACACTGACGCTGTATGTCTCGATCTACAACATCTTCTCCGCCCTGCTGCAGTTGCTGGGTCTGGGAGGCGACCGCGACTGAGCGGTTGTCCTGAAAGCGAAAAAAGCGGCCCGCGGGCCGCTTTTTTTTATGCCGCGCGGACGATTCAATCCCGCTCGAACAGCGCCATGGATTCGACATGCGCCGTATGCGGGAACATGTTGATGATCCCGGCGGCACGCAGGCGGTAGCCATGCACACCGACCAGCACGCCGGCATCGCGCGCCAGCGTTGAGGGACTGCAGGCAACATAGACAATGCGCCGCGGGCCGTTCTGCCCGAGCAGTTTCACCAGTTCCAGCGCGCCGTCGCGCGGCGGATCGATCAGCAGCTTGTCGAACGGCCCCAGCGCCGTCCATGCCGCGGCATCGATTTTGAACAGGTCCATGGTCAGGAACCGCGTATTGTCCGCCAGCGCATTGATCCCGGCATTCTGCTGCGCGCGACGGATGAGACCGGCACTGCCCTCGATGCCCGTGACCGCGGCGCCACTGCGGGCGATCGGCAGCGTGAAATTGCCCAGCCCGCAGAACAGATCGGCGATGCGCTCGCCCGGCTGCGGATCGAGCAGATTGAGCGCGCGCCGCACCAGCACCCGGTTGGTGGAATGATTGACCTGGGTGAAATCGGTGGGACGGAAATGGATCTGCACGTCAAATTCCGGCAGCGTGTAATACAGCTCTCCCGCGGTGGCCGGATGCAGCGGCTGCGCGGTCTCCGGTCCGGCAGGCTGCACCCAGACCGCGACCCGGTACTGGTCGGCAAATGCACGCAGCAACGCCTCATCATCCGTCGTTAGCGGATCCAGCACGCGAAACACCAGTGCGTCGGCATTTTCCGCAACGGCAAGCTCGACCTGCGGCAGCCGTGCGCGCAGGCTCAGGCTGTCGATGAGTTCGCGCATTCGCGGCAGCAGATCGGCAATGCGCCGCGGCAGCACTTCGCAACTGGTCATGTCCGCGACATAGCTGCTGCGTTTTTCATGAAATCCCACCAGAGCGCCGCCCTTCTTGAATACATGGCGCACGGTGAGCCGCGCACGATGCCGGTAGCCCCACGCGGGACCATGGATCGCCGGCAGCATGAGTTCCGGCCTGATCCTGGCAATGTGGAAAAAATTATCCTCGAGCACGCGCTGTTTCGCCGCAACCTGGGTGCGCACATCCATGTGCTGCAGGCTGCAACCGCCGCAGGTGCCGAAGAACCGGCACCCCGGTGTTGTTCGCGACGCGCTTTCGTCAAAAATCCGCGTCGCATAGGACACTTCAAATGCCGGCTTCTTGCGGTAAACGGAGACTTCGGCACGTTCACCCGGCAGCGCGCCTTCGACAAAAATGACCTTGCCGTCGTCGCGCCGGGCAATGCCGCGTCCTTCCTGGTCCAGGGATTCGATCTTCAGTTGCGTCATAGGTGTTTCAGGCAACGCCGGCGGTGCGGCGTGTCGTCATGGCAGTCAGGCCGGCCAGCGCGCAAGGAATTCCTGCCAGTGCGGCTGCGCCGTTTTCTCCAGCGCAGCACGTACCGCCTTGATCTGCGCGTCGTGTTGTTCCGGTGTCATTGCGCCGCGCATCAGTTGAAAACGCAGATAAACGAGGTAGGTATTGACCACATCGGTTTCACAATAGCGCCAGATGTCCTCCAGCCTGCCGTCCTGATACGCGCCCCACACCGCGGAACCATCCATGCCCAGTTTTCCGGGCAAGCCCATCAGCTGGGCCATTGCATCGAGCGGCGCATTGGCACGGGGCTGGTACAGGGCCAGCAGATCCATCAGATCGAGGTGGCGCTGGTGGTAACGGCTGATGTAGTTGTTCCACTTGAACTCGCGGTCGTCCTCGCCCATGTCCCAGTAGCGCGGCGCTTTGACGCCGTGCATCAGGCCGCGGTAATGCAGCACCGGCAGATCGAACCCGCCACCGTTCCACGACACCAGTTGCGGCGTGTATTTCTCGATGCCGTCAAAAAAACGCTGGATGATCTCGGCTTCGCTTTCACCCGTGGCACCCAGCGACCAGACCCTGAAGCTGTCGCGGTCCTGCAGCACACAGGAAATCACCAGCACACGGTGCAGATAATGCGGCAGGAAATCGTTGCCGGTCGTCTGCCGCCGCAACTGAAACGCCATCTCGGCGACGTCGTGGTCGGTGACTGCGTCATCGAGACTGTGCAGGCGTCGGATACCCGCGATGTCGGGCACCGTTTCAATGTCGAAGACCAATACCGGATTCACTATAATTTCTTTATAATCAACAACTTATTTATTCAGTCTTCAGGTATTTGGGAATACCCCGGTCGACAGGTAGCGGTCGCCGCGATCGCACACGATGGTGACGATCACCGCGTCGCGCACCTCTGCAGAAATCTGCAGCGCCGCCCACAAGGCGCCGCCGGATGAAATCCCGGCGAAGATCCCTTCCTCGCGCGCCAGGCGCCGCGCCATGTCCTCGGCATTGGCCTGCGTCACCTCGATCACGCGATCGACCTGCGACCAGTCGCAGATTTTCGGCAGGTAGGCCGCCGGCCATTTGCGGATGCCCGGAATCTGCGACCCCTCTGCCGGCTGGCAACCCACGATTTCAATTTTCGGGTTCTTTTCCTTCAGATACCGCGACACCCCCATGATGGTGCCGGTCGTCCCCATGCTCGAAATGAAATGGGTCACGCGGCCCTCGGTGTCGCGCCAGATTTCAGGGCCCGTGCCCTCGTAATGCGCCCGCGGATTGTCCGGATTGGAGAATTGGTCGAGCATGATGCCGCGGCCTTCACGCACCATGCGCTCGGCCACGTCGCGCGCGCCTTCCATGCTGGCTTCCTTGGGCGTCAGCACCAGTTCGGCACCGTAGGCACGCATGGTCTGCTGGCGCTCCAGCGACTGGTTTTCCGGCATGATCAGCACCATGCGGTAACCCATGATCGCCGCGGCCATCGCCAGTGCAATGCCGGTATTGCCGCTGGTGGGCTCGATCAGGGTATCGCCGGGTTTGATCGTGCCGCGTTCCTGTGCGCGGCGGATCATCGACAGCGCCGGTCTGTCCTTGACCGACCCGGCCGGGTTGTCGCCCTCCAGTTTTGCCAGAATGACGTTGCTGCTCTTGCCGGGTATGCGTTTGAGCTTGACCAGCGGTGTATTGCCGACAAAATCTTCCAGCGTCCGGTACATGGCTCAGTCCGTGTTTTTGGCCAGCAGCTGCTGGCAGTAACGGGCCACGCCCTGTTCGACCGTCAGGAACGGCGTCTGGTATCCCGTCGCGCGCAGCGCCGTGAGGTCGGCCTGGGTATAGCTCTGGTATTTGCCCTTGAGGTCGCCGGGGAACGGAATATAGCGAACGATGCCCTGCCGCTGCAGGTCTGCCAGCGCCAGCGCCGGTTCACCCGCAGCCGCACGACAGCTGTTGACGGTCGCCACGGCGACGTCGTTGAACGATTGCGCCGCACCGGTGCCGCAATTGAACACACCGGATTTGGTCGGATTCTGCAGAAAAAACAGATTGACCCTGACCACATCCTCGACGGACACGAAGTCGCGGCGCTGTTCGCCGTTGCCATAACCGGCGCTGCCTTCAAACAGGCGCACATGCCCTTCTGCACGGTACTGGTTGAAGAAATGGTAAGCCACCGACGCCATGCGCCCCTTGTGCTGCTCTCGATCGCCATAGACATTGAAATAGCGCAGGCCCACGACCTGCGATCCGCCGGGCGGCAAACGTCGCACGCGCTGGTCAAACAGCAGCTTCGAATAGCCGTAAACATTCAGCGGCCCTTCACAGGTCGGTTCCTCGCGGAATTCCGCGCTGGCACCATAGGTCGCTGCGGATGATGCGTAAATGAACGGAATCAGGTCGGCGGTACAGAAATCCAGCAATTCGCACGAATAGGTGTAATTGGTCGCCATGACATAACGGCCGTCGCTGGCCGTGGTGTCCGAGCAGGCGCCCTGGTGGAAAATCACCTTGACGCCGCGGCGAAACTCGCCGGCGCGCACGCGCGTGAGGAATTCGTCCTTGTCGATGTAGTCGCATATCGTGCAGTCGACGAGGTTGCGGAATTTGTCACCCTGCGTCAGGTCGTCCACGGCAAGGATCTCGGTAATGCCCTGGGCATTCAGCCCCTTGACCAGATTGGCACCGATGAATCCGGCCGCGCCGGTTACGACGTAGATCATCCCTGTTCCCCGCTGGTTTCCACTGCAAAGAGTTCCTCCGGATGAACCACGGCGGTACCGAACTTGCCGACCACAATGCCCGCCGCGCGATTGGCAATGCGCACCGCACTCTCCAGGTCCTCGCCGGCCGCAAGCATGACGCCGATGGTGGCAATCACCGTATCCCCGGCGCCGCTGACATCGAAAACCTCGCGCGCCTGTACCGGCACATGCAGCCGTTTGCCCCGCCGGTACAGCGTCATGCCTTCTTCGCTGCGGGTCATCAACACCGCGCCCAGCCCGAGGCGCTGGCGCAAGCGCTGCGCCTTTGCGGTCAGCGCCTGCTCGCTGCTCCAGTCGCCGATGACCGCATGCAGTTCGGCGCGGTTCGGCGTCACCAGCGTGGCGCCGCGATAACGCGAATAGTCGTTGCCTTTGGGATCAACCAGCACCGGCACGCCATGCCGGCGCGCCAGCGCAATCATCCGCGCGATATGGGCCAGCCCGCCCTTGCCGTAGTCAGACAGAATGACCACGCTGCAACCCTTCAGCAGCCGCTGGAAATCCTTGAGTTTCGACGCCAGCACCTCATGGCTGGGCATGGTCTCAAAATCAGCACGCAGCAGCTGCTGCTGGCGGCCGATGACCCGCAGCTTGACCGTGGTTGCGACCGTCGCGTCGTTGTGCAGACTGGCGGTGATCTGTTCGCGCTTGAGCATCTGGCGCAGGCGGCGTCCGGCCTCATCCCGTCCCACCACTGATAGCAGCGATGCCTTCGCGCCCAGCGCTGCTGCGTTACGCGCCACGTTTGCGGCGCCACCGGGGCGTTCCTCGACGCGGTCAACCTTGACCACTGGCACCGGCGCCTCCGGCGAAATCCGGCTCACCTCGCCAAACCAGTAACGGTCCAGCATGACGTCACCGACCACCAGCACGCGGCCACGGCGGATGCGGCCGCGCAGCGACGCCGCAGGACGTGCGTTGGCACTCTTGATGCGCTTCTTCTTGATCATGGTGTTGCTATTTTACAGGGCTGACTGCAGCGGCGAGTTCGGCATTGATGCGGTCCAGGACGGCCAGCGGGTCCGCGGCCCGGGTAATCGGACGGCCGATCACCAGATAGTCCGCACCGTTGGCCAGCGCCGCCTGCGGTGTCACCACGCGCTTCTGGTCATCCAGCGCGGCATCCGCCAGCCGGATGCCGGGTGTGACCAGACAAAACGACGGACCGCAGGCCCGGCGCAATTGCGGTGCCTCCTGCGCCGAGCACACGACACCGTCCATGCCGCTGGCCGCCGCGAGGCGCGCCAGCCGCTCGGCCAGCACCTGCGGCGCCTCGGTATGGCCTGTTTCGCGCAAATCCTCCGCGCCCAGACTGGTCAGCACCGTCACTGCGATCAGCAGCGGCGGCCGTGGCAATCCGGACAGCGCCTCACGCGCGGCCTGCATCATCGCGCGCCCGCCGCTCGCGTGCACATTGATCATCCAAACGCCCAGCGCGGCGGCCGACTTGCACGCCGCCGCAACCGTGGTCGGAATGTCGTGATACTTGAGGTCAAGAAATACATCAAAGCCGCGTCCGACCAGTTGCTCCACCAATGCGGGGCCGGCGACGGTGAACAACTCCTTGCCTACTTTGACGCGGCAGCGTGCCGGATCGAGGCGCTGCGCAAAAGCGAGCGCCGTTTCGACCTCGGGAAAATCCAGTGCGACCACCACCCGCGACCCCGTGACTCCCGCGCTCAGGCCGGTATTCCCGCTTTTTCCGGTAAGCGTCATGCCGGTATTCCTTTCTCTTCGGTGCGCCGCGGCGCATAGGTTTCCCACTCGCCGCAGGCCGGGCAGTGCCAGTAGAACTGGCGCGCACGGAAGCCGCAGTGTTCGCACTTGTACATCGCCAGGCTGCGAGTATGCTGATGAATCAGCTGCTTGATCAGTTCAAGATCGTGGCGGCGCTCCGCCGGCACATCAAGCAGTTGCGCCTCAAGCAGCTTGTCGAGGCCGAGCAGCGTGGGCGTGCGCCGCACTTCGTCACGCACCAGCCGATAAGCCGCCTGCGCACCGCTGGCAGCCAGCGTCGCCTGGTACACCATGTCGAGCAGATCCAGCGACGCGTACTTCTCGAGAAAGCCGCGCAGCAAATTGAGCCCCTCTTCAGCCCGTCCTTCGTTCTGATAGGCGGTCAGCAGCCGTTCGGCGATCAGCGACAGATAAGCCGGGTTTTGCGATTCGATACGCTGCCAGGCGGCGATGGCCGCGGGCCGGTTGCCCAGATCCCGTTCCAGGTCGCCGAGCAGCATGTTCGCGCGCACGCACAGCCGGTGGTGCGCCAGCGCTTCATTGAGATGCGGCCGCGCCTCGGCCGGTCGCGACTGCATCAGCTCACGCGCGCCCATCTCACAGTAAAAATTGGCGATTTCCTTCTGATACGAACGGTTGCTGAGCGTCTCCAGCTTTTCCGCGGTGATGATCGCCTTGCGCCAGTCTTTTTCCTGCTCGTAGATTTCCAGCAGGAAGCGCATCGCGGTCTCTGCATGCGGTGTGCCGTCGAGTTTCTGAAACAGCTCTTCGGCACGGTCGAGCAGGCCTGCTTTCAGGTAGTCCTGCGCGAGCTCGAGCAGGGCCAGCAGCTTCTGCTCCTGCCCGAGATCCTCACGCTCCGCCAGATTCTGGTGCATGCGGATTGCGCGCTCGACTTCACCGCGACGGCGGAACAGGCTGCCCAGGGCAAAATGCAGTTCGATGGTCTGCGGGTTGACCTTGGCAACTTCGATAAATGCCTCGATCGCCTTGTCCGGCTGCTCATTGAGCAGGAAGTTCAACCCCTTGAAATACGACGCTGGCATGACCCGCGATTCGGACACGATCTGGCGAATGTCCACGCGTGCCGCCAGCCAGCCGAGGGCGAAGAACAGCGGTAACGCCAGCAGCCACCACAGCTCGACATCCATGGAGTTAGCGCGTCACAACAGTCCGGACGGCGGCGGCTGGGTGCCACCGGCCGACGACTGCGCCGCACGCAACTCGCGCTTGAGCGCCGCGATCTGCCGCCGCAGCCGCAGCGCCTGAAACAGTCCGACCAGCAGACCGAGCAGCGCACCGACGCATGCCGCCGCCAGCAGCGCCACCACGAGCGGCGTCTGCCACTGGTAGCCGAGGTAGTAGCGCACGGTGACCGGGTCGGTGTTGACGATCGCAAAAGACAAGATCAGCAGAAACAGCGCAATCTTGATGATCCACATGAGCAGGTTCATAGTGTAGCGAGAATATCACGGTCGTCCATCGCGGAGGATCCCGTAGCGCGCAAAAAAACGGCATGGCCGTAAAGCCATGCCGCCTGGAATAACAATGCCGGAGCGTCGGTTATTTTTTCAGATCGACGCGTTCGCGCAGTTCCTTGCCGGCCTTGAAATGGGGAACGTACTTGGCCGGAACCTGCACCCGCTCGCCGGACTTGGGGTTGCGCCCGGTGCGGGGCGGTCGGTAGTTGAGTCCAAAACTGCCAAAGCCGCGAATCTCGATGCGCTGGCCCTGTGACAGGCTTTTCCCCATGGCATCGAGAATCATCTTAACCGCCAGTTCAGCGTCCTTGGCGACAAGCTGCGGATAGCGTGCCGCCAGTTTCGCGATCAACTCCGACTTGGTCATGATGCTCCCTTATTGTTGAGTATTGGCTGTATCCAATTTTGCTTTTAGCAGAGCACCGAGACTGGTGGTACCCGAGCTCGCCTGTTTGTCCGACGCCAGTTTCTGCATGGCTTCGGTATCCTCCGCAAGGTCTTTTGCCTTGATCGACAGGTTGATCGTGCGATTCTTGCGGTCGACGTTGATGATCATGGCCGTCACCGAATCGCCTTCCTTCAGTTTGGTACGAATGTCTTCCACGCGGTCGCGTGAAACTTCAGACGCGCGCAGATAACCTTCCATGTCGCCTTCGAGCTGGATGACCGCGCCCTTGGCGTCTATGGATTTGACGGTGCCGGTGATGACCGAATTCTTCTCGTGGCCACCGACGTAGTTGGTAAACGGATCGCCTTCGAGCTGCTTGACACCGAGCGAGATGCGTTCGCGCTCGACGTCGATCGACAGCACCTGCGCCTCGACCTCATCGCCCTTCTTGTAGTTACGCACGGCTTCCTCGCCGGGCGTGCTCCACGACAGGTCCGAGAGGTGAACCAGACCGTCGATGCCGCCGGCCAGGCCGATGAAGATGCCGAAGTCGGTGATCGACTTGATCTGGCCTTTAACCTTGTCACCCTTTTTGGAGTTCATCGAGAACTCTTCCCACGGGTTCGCCATGCACTGCTTCATGCCCAGCGAAATGCGGCGGCGCTCTTCGTCGATCTCGAGCACCATAACCTCGACTTCGTCACCGAGCTGGACGACTTTGGACGGATGCACGTTCTTGTTGGTCCAGTCCATTTCGGAGACATGCACCAGACCTTCGATGCCCGGCTCGATTTCCACAAACGCGCCGTAGTCGGTCAGGTTCGAAACCTTGCCGAACAGACGCGTGTTGGGCGGATAGCGGCGCGACAGGCCGACCCACGGATCTTCGCCCAGCTGCTTCATGCCCAGTGACACACGGTTCTTTTCCTGGTCGAACTTGAGCACTTTGGCAGTGACTTCGTCACCCACGCTCAGCATCTCGGACGGATGCTTGACCCGGCGCCAGGCCAGATCGGTGATGTGCAGCAGGCCGTCGATGCCGCCGAGGTCCACGAACGCGCCGTAATCGGTGATGTTCTTGACGATGCCCTTGACCGTGATGCCTTCGCGCAGATTCTCGAGCAGCTTCTGGCGCTCTTCACCCTGGCTCTCTTCCAGCACGGCGCGACGTGAAACCACCACGTTGTTGCGCTTGCGGTCGAGCTTGATAACCTTGAATTCCATTTCTTTGTTTTCGTACGGCGTCGTGTCCTTGACCGGGCGCGTGTCGACCAGAGAACCGGGCAGGAAGGCGCGTATGCCATTGATCATCACCGTGAGGCCGCCTTTGACCTTGCCGCTGATCATGCCGGAGACGATGTTGCCCTTCTCGAGGGCGTCTTCGAGTTCATGCCAGGCCGCGAGGCGCTTGGCCTTGTCACGCGACAGGCGCGTCTCGCCATGTCCGTCTTCGAGAGATTCAATCGCGACGCTGACAAAATCGCCCGGTTTAACTTCGATCTGGCCGCGATCATCGTGAAATTCTTCGACGGCAACGTAGCTTTCGGACTTCAGTCCGGCGTTGACCACCACAAAGTTGTCATCAATGCGCACGACTTCGGCGGTAATCACTTCACCGATACGCATTTCCTTCGTCGCCAGGCTCTCTTCAAAGAGGGCGGCAAAACTTTCAGCGGGTACAGCTTGGGGGGATGTTTTAATCATTGGAATCAGGAGGTTATCACACCCGTTGCAGAAACGGGAGGGTAGTTGCAAAAAGCCACAGGCTGAGCGGCCCGTGACACCGATTTACTGCTGTTCTTGATGCTTCTGGTACAACCGCAAGACCTGCGCCACTACTGCCTCAACCGGAATACCGGTGGTGTTTATTTCGACGGCATCAGCGCACTTCAACAGAGGCGCCGCGGTGCGCGTACTATCGCGTAAATCGCGCTCGCGGATGTCCTGCAAAAGGGTCGCCATACTAGCACTGCAGCCCTTTTCAATCAACTGCTTATAGCGCCTTCGCGCCCGTTCTTCGGCCGTCGCTGTCAGGTAGATTTTCAGTTGCGCATCCTGAAATACCACGGACGCCATGTCCCGGCCGTCGGCCACCAGCCCCGGCGGCTGGCGAAAGGCGCGCTGCACGGTCATGAGTGCCGCCCGCACGCCCGGCAGCGTGGCCACCCGCGATGCGGTCGCGCCGGCGCCTTCATCACGGATCAGATCGGATACCTCCCGGCCATCGACCCATACCTGCGAATCAGAAAATTTTATCTTTAAATTCAATGTGATACGAGACATTGTTGCATCGTCATCGAGGTTGGCGCCCCGCTCCGTGCCTGCCAGCCCCACAATCCGGTACAAGGCGCCGCTGTCGAGGTAATGAAAGCCCAGTCGACGCGCCACGGCCACGGCAATCGTACCTTTGCCTGAGGCAGACGGCCCGTCAATGGCAATCACTGGCGGCAGAGCGGCAGCCATGTTCAATTGCGGCTGATGCCCGCGAGCACCTGAAAATAATCGGGAAAGGTCTTCGCGACGCACCCCGGATCGTTGATCCGCACCACGACCCCCCCCAGCGCCGCCAGCGAAAAGCACATGGCCATGCGGTGGTCATCATAGGTATCTATGGCCGCAGGCCGCCACTGCACCGGCGGCGTAATCCGCAGGTAATCCGCCCCCTCGTCCACCGTCGCACCGAGTTTCACCAGTTCCGCCGCCATGGCCGCAATCCGGTCTGTTTCCTTGACACGCCAGCTGGCGATGTTGCGCAGCGTCGTGGTGCCCTCTGCAAACAGCGCCGCCACGGCCAGCGTCATTGCCGCGTCGGGGATGTGATTGCAGTCCAGATCGACAGCAGTCAGTTTGCCGCGCTGAC
>JBFKCU010000046.1:0-11406 GCA_041620115.1 Burkholderiales bacterium
ATGCCCATGTCGCGCATCGCGTCGCTGCGCGAGCCGTGCTTCAGCGCATAGCTCGCTTTCATGTTGTCGCTGATGTAGACGGGTGTGGCGACCAGCGTCAGCGTGCGCACGAGTTGCGGATGTGACGCGGCGAGCCCGAGACCGATGATGCCGCCCGAGGATTCGCCGACGTAATGCACGCTGTCCACGCCGAGGTCGTCGATGATGGCAGCGAGGTCGGCGACGCAATGTTCCTCGGTCAGCCCGGAGGCGAGGTCGAAATCGCGACCCGATGCGCCGAGGCCGCGCATGTCGGGACGCACGACGCGGTAGTGACGGGCGAGTGCCGGCACCCACTGATACCAGAATTTGCCCGAGCGGCCGTTGCCGTGCTGCAGCAGTACGACCGGTGCGCTGGTCCACGGGTCCGTGAAATCGTCGACGGTGTAGTGCAGACGCGGCTGGCCCTTGCGTTCGACAAACGGCATGGCCTTACTTCGCCGCGCCGCGTTGCAGCGCACGGTCGCGCGATGCCTTGAGGCTTTCGGGCGTCACCGTTGTGGTCCAGCCGAGCACGTTCTTGAGCACGATGTCGGTCAGCGCGTGCAGCCAGTCGTCACGTTCATTGAGGCAGGGGATGTAATGCAGATCCTTGCCGCCGGCCTTGACGAAATCCCCTTTGGCTTCGATGGCGATTTCTTCCAGCGTCTCAAGGCAGTCGCTGACAAAGCCGGGACAGGCGACATCCACGCGCGCCGTTTTCTTGTGCGCGAGTTCCTTCAGTACGCTGGTGGTGTAGGGTTGCAGCCATTCGGCGCGGCCGAAACGTGACTGGAATGCGATGGTGTAGAAATCCGGTTTCAGGCCGATCTGCTCGGCAATCATGCGTCCGGTCTTGAAGCATTCGCAATGATACGGATCGCCGAGGTCCAGCGTGCGGCGGGGCACGCCATGAAAGCTCAGCACCAGATGATCGCCGCGACGGTTCTTCATCCAGTAGTCGTTGATGCTCTGCGCCACTGCCTTGATGTAGCCCTCATCGTCGTGGAAATGCCTGACCGTGCGCACTGCCGGCTGGTTGCGCATTCGGGCAAGGGTGTCGAACGCGGCGTTGAAGGCGGTGGCGGTTGTACTCGCCGAATATTGCGGATAGAGCGGCAGCAGCAGGATGCGGTCGCAGCCCTGCGCTTTCAGTGTTTCGAGCTTTTCGCGGATGGACGGTTTGCCGTAGCGCATCGCATATTCGACCACATGGGGCTGTTTCAGCCGTTCGCCAAGATAACCGCGCAGCATGTTGGTCTGTTTTGCAGTGTGCACCTGCAGCGGCGAACCGTCCCTGGTCCACACCTGTGCATAACGTCTGGCCGACGCGCCGGGGCGCGTGGTCAGCACGAACAGATTGAGGATCAGCCACCAGATGGGCCGAGGAATCTCGACGACCTGCGGGTCGGAGAGAAACTCGCGCAGGTAGGTGCGCACCGCCGCGGGTGTTGCCGCCTCGGGCGAGCCCAGATTGATCAGCAGGATGCCGATTTTCGGCGCCGTGCCGTGCGTATACGGTGGTTCCTTGGCGAAGTGACTCAAGGGCGGTTCCTGTGTGCGGGGTGAATGACGACGCGCGGCGGTGGCCGCGCACTCAGCGTTGCGTCAGTGCGCTGCTGAGCAGTTTTGCGGTCACGTCGACGATGGGAATGACGCGCTCATAGGCCATGCGCGTAGGCCCGATGACGCCAACGGTGCCGACGATCTTGCCGTCGACTTCGTAGGGCGCGGTCACCACGCTGCACTCGTCGAGCGGCTGCAGGCCGGCTTCGCCGCCGATGAATATCTGCACGCCCTGGGCGCGGCTGGACACGTCGAGCAGTTGCAGCAGGGTGGTGCGGTGTTCAAACAGGTTGAACAGTTCGCGCAGCTTGCTCATGTTCGACGACAGGTCGTCGATGCCGAGGAGGTTCACTTCGCCCGAGATGACCACGTCCTCGGCCGCATCGGTGGCGGCCTGATCGCCGGCGGCGAGCGCGGCGGCCATCAGTTGCGTCATGTCCTCGCGCAGCTGCTTCAGTTCGTCATGCAGGCGGCGGCGGATTTCGTCGAACGTGCAGCCGGCGAACTTCTGGTTGAGCAGGTTGGCGGCTTCCACCAGTTCAGACGGCGTATACACCTTCTCCGTCTGGATGATGCGGTTTTGCACGTCGCCGTCTGCGGTGACCAGGATCAGCAGCAGGCGTTTTTCGGCGAGCTTGAGGAATTCGATATGGCGAAAGCCGCTGGTGCGCCGCGGCGTGACGACGATACCGGCGAAACGCGTCAGTTCCGACAGCACATGCGAGGCGGAGGTCACCAGCTTCTGCGTGTTTTCGACCTGCAACTGGCCCTCGAGCTGGTGAATTTCGATGCGGTCCAGCGGTTTGACGGTGAGCAGCGTATCGACAAAAAATCGGTAGCCGCGCGCTGTCGGCACGCGGCCGGCGGAGGTGTGCGGGCTGGCGATGAAACCCATTTCTTCGAGGTCCGCCATGACGTTGCGGATGCTCGCTGGCGACAGGTCAAGTCCGGAGAATTTCGATAGCGCCCGCGAGCCCACCGGCTGCCCGTCGGCGATGTAGCGCTCCACCAGGGTTTTCAGCAGCATTTGAGCGCGTTCGTTCAGCGCTTGTGTTTCATGAGCCATGCGTACGATTTTACACAAAAAGCGCGGCACTTAAGCACTCTTGGTGCTGGAGCGCCAATGCGTTGTTTTTTATGGGGTTTGCACTGCACCAGCGGCAGATGAATTATGGTTTAATGCCGCCATGTCCGCCGCTTTCCCCACTGTTGCGCTGATCGGAAAATACAAATCTCCGGAGATTGCCGGGCCGGTGATGAAGCTTGCGCGTTTCCTCGAGCAGCGCGGCGTCAAGGTGCTGATCGACCGGCTGACTGCGGCGAACATCGAAAACTGTCCTTATTCGGTACTGGTGCTGGAGGAGCTGGGGCGCGAGGCGGATCTGGCCATCGTGCTTGGTGGTGACGGCACCATGCTCAACATCGCGCGCACTTTTGCCCCCTATGACGTGGCGCTGGTCGGCGTGAACCAGGGCCGGCTCGGGTTCCTGACCGATATCTCGCTCGACACGATGTTCGAGACCATTACCGCCATACTCGACGGCCAGTTCGTGACCGAGGAGCGCATGCTGCTCGAGTCCGAGGTCTGGAGCGGCAGCAACGGCGGCCAGGAGCGCGTGTTCGATGTGCTGGCGTTCAACGATGTTGTTGTCTCCAAGGGTTTCAAGGGCGGGCTGGTTGAAATCGAGGTGCGCATCGACGGCGACTTCATCTACAACCAGCGTTCGGACGGGCTGATCGTGGCGACGCCGACCGGATCGACGGCCTATGCACTGTCCTCCGGCGGGCCGATCGTGCATCCGGCACTGAGCGTGATGACGCTGGTGCCGGTGTCACCGCATACGCTGTCCAACCGCCCGATCGTCGTGGGCGGCGACAGTAGCGTCGAGATCGTGGTGCGCAGCGCCGACGATCCGCGCGTGCATTACGACAGCCATTCGCATTTTGACCTGTGCAAAGGAGACCGCATCGTGGTGCGCCGCTACGGGCATACGATCAAGCTGCTGCACCCGGTGGGCCACAGCTATTACGCGATGCTGCGCGAGAAGCTGCACTGGAACCGGGACTGACGTCAGCCGATCTGCGCAATTCCCATGCTCCGCCGCTTGACCATCCGCGATTTTGTCATCGTCGAACGCCTCGAACTGGAGTTCGGTGCCGGGTTTACCGTGCTGACCGGCGAAACCGGGGCCGGCAAGTCGATATTGATCGACGCGCTGGCGCTGGCGCTGGGCGAACGCGCCGATGCCATTGCCGTGCGCCAGGGTGCTGATCGCGCCGATGTCACCGCGGAGTTTGAGGTCGAGGGCAACAAGGCGCTGGGAACATGGTTGGCAGAACATGAACTCGCCGGTGACGAGGGCATATGCCTGCTGCGGCGCGTGGTCGACGCTTCGGGGCGTTCGCGCGGTTTCATCAACGGACATCCCGCCACCGCGACGCAAATGCGCGAAGCCGGCGATTTCCTGGTCGACATTCACGGCCAGCACCAGCATCAGTCCCTGAGCCGTCCGGCGAGCCAGCGCGCGCTGACTGACGCTTACGGCGGTATGGCCGCGCAGGCGGACGAGGTCGCCGAAGCCTGGCGTACCTGGCAGCGGCGACGCGAGGAACGACTGTCTTTCGAAGGCAATGCAGCGGCGATTACCGCGGAGCGCGAGCGCCTCGAATGGCAGCTGCAGGAACTCAACGCACTGAAACTGGTGCCCGGTGAATGGGCTGCGGTCGGTGCGGAACACGCGCGGCTGGCGCACGCGGCGAGCCTGATCGAGGCGGCGCAGGCCGGGGTGGAAATCCTCGACGAAGGCGAGGGTACCGCACTGGCGCAGCTGAACAGCGTGATCGCGCGCCTGCAGCCGCTGCTGCGCCACGATGATCGTCTGAAAGACATCCTCGATGCGCTGGAGCCAGCGCAGATCCAGCTGCAGGAAGGGGCCAATGCACTGCGTCGTTACGGCGAGCGTGCCGACCTCGATCCGCAGCGGCTGCGCGAAGTCGAGCAGCGCCTGGATGCCTTGCACTCGGCCGCGCGCAAGTACCGCGTCGAACCCGATGCGCTGCCGGACCTTGCGACGCATACGCGTGAGCGGCTGGCGGAACTCGGCGCGGGCGGTGATCCGGAAACCCTGCGCGCGCGCGAAACCGAAGCCGAGGCGGCGTATCGCGCCGCCGCGAAAAAGCTGACCGCGGGGCGGAAAAAGGCCGCGCAGAAACTGGCCGCCGCGGTTACCGCGGGTATGCAGGAACTGGCGATGCAGGGCGGCGTGTTCGAGGTGGCGCTGGAGCCGCTGGCGGAGCCGGCGGCCCATGGCCTCGAGCAGATCGAGTTTCGCGTGGCGCCGCATCAGGGCATGACGCCGCAACCGGTCGCGAAGACTGCTTCGGGCGGCGAGCTGTCGCGGCTGTCGCTGGCGATACAGACGGTATTGAGCCGGGTCGCGCGTGTGCCGACGCTGATTTTCGACGAAGTGGACGTCGGCATCGGTGGTCGCGTGGCCGAGATCGTGGGGCGCATGCTCCGTGATCTCGGCGGCCGGCATCAGGTGATGTGCATCACGCACCTGCCGCAGGTCGCGGCAACGGCGGATCAGCAGTGGCAGGTGAGCAAGGTCACGGCGCGCAGCAAGGTAGCCTCGGCGGTGGTTGCACTCGACGCGCCGGCTCGGGTAGAAGAGATTGCGCGCATGCTCGGCGGCATCAAGATTACCGCAACGACGCGCCAGCACGCTGCCGAGATGTTGAATAAATCCAAACAAAAAAACTAAAGGGTTGTCGCGGGATATTCAGCGCGCCAGCAGCCAGCCCAGCCACGCCGCCGCGATGGTGAGCAGCAATCCCGGCACCACTTGCAACGCAAAGCCCCTGCCGCCATTGATCACGGCCAATGCGATTTTGGTGAGCGTGTTGGTGCTGAGCGCAACCAGGATCGGCAGCGTGGTCGCCGCGACATCAATCCGTCCATCGGCGGCAAGCGAGGCCACGGACACCGAAATCGAGTGTGCATCGGCGAGTCCGGCAGCGGCGGCGGCCAGCGCGAGCCCGCCGGCACCGAGCCAGTCGACTACGACCGCGGACACGAACATCACGCCGGTAATGGTCAGTGCAAACAGCAGCGCGGTGCGAAAACTGAAGGCGCGCCCCGCGGTGCCGTCATCGGTGGGCGCCGTGCCCGCGGTGCGCCGCATGAACAGCGCGGCATAGGCGATGGCGACCGCGCCTGCCAGGGCGAGCGGTAGCGCCATCGAACGCAATGTGAGGAAGCTGACCGCCGCCAGCAGCAATGTCATTTGCGCGATCGTGGCGACGGTGGAGAGCACTGCGCCCGCGACCGCCGCCTGCATCAGCGCCGGGGTTTTCCGGGCACGTTCGCCCATGCTGCCGATGGTCGCGGCGCTTGACACGAAACCCGAGGCGAAACCGGCCACAGCGAGTCCATAGCGGGGCCCGAGCAGGCGCAGCGCGATGTGCCCGGCCGCGCCGATTGCCATCATCAGTACGACGATGGTCCAGGCGACACGGGGGTTGATTGCTGCATAGGGGCCAATGTGGCGGTCCGGAATCAGCGGCAGCACGACCAGCGTTGCGGCGGCGAGCACCAGCGCGTCATTGAATTCCCGCTCGCTCAGCACCTTGCGCGCGAAATGATGCAGGCGGCTGCGCGCGGCGAGCAGGATGGCCACGCCTGCGCCCAGGCCTGCTGCCAGCGCCGGCTGCTGCATCGCCAGAGCACCAAGCAGCACAGTCAGCAGCAGCGCAACTTCAGTGGTCAGGCCCGGATCTTCCGTAGAGCGCTGGTAGCTGACGGCTGCCAGCGCAATGACGCCGCATACGGTGACCGCGAGCAGGATTTCTTCGCCGAGCAGGGTGCTGACTGCGCCGAGCAGTGCAACCACGGCAAAAGTGCGTACGCCGGCAATCGAACGTCCCGGGCCATCGCCCTTGCGTCGTTCGCGTTCGATGCCGATGAGCAGGCCGATGCCCAGCGCGACGGCCAGCCGCATCCAGCTCTGCTCGTCGATCCAGGTCATTGGCGGCGCATTTGCAGGTCAGCGCACGCGGGCGGCTGTGCCCGCGGCCGGCGCTGCGGAGGGAAGGTTCAGCTCCCGGATTTGTGCGGGCACTTCGGCTTGGTGCAGTCGGCGTAGATGTGCAGCGAATGATCGTGAATGCGGAAACCCCGGTCCAAGGCGATTTTTTCCTGCCGCTTCTCGATTTCGGCGTCATAGAACTCTTCGACGTGGCCGCATTGCACGCAGACCAGGTGGTCGTGGTGCCCGCCCTGATTCAGCTCATAGACCGCCTTGCCGGATTCGAAGTGGTGCCGCGTGAGCAGTCCCGCCTGTTCGAACTGGGTGAGCACGCGATACACCGTGGCCAGGCCGGTGTCGGTACCTTCCTCCACCAGCTTCTTGTAGACGTCCTCGGCGGCGAGGTGGCGGATGTCGCTTTTCTCGAACAGTTCGAGGATGCGCAGCCGGGGCAGCGTGGCCTTGAGGCCGATGGTCTTCAGGTCATCCGGAGAGCTCATCGCGTTTCCTGTGGGGAGGGCGCACTGGTCGGGCCGGCGGCGCTCATATGGTGCAATCTCGGCTATGATACCAACAAAGTTTGTGGCTGCATGCCGTGCGGCGGATGCGCCCGACATCACCGTTTCTTTGTGAATCCATTATGAAAAAAATTCTGATCGCGACCCTGCTGCTGGCCGGCTGCGGCAACACGCCCATCGTGCCGCCATTGCTGACACCGTACAAGATCCCGATCCAGCAGGGCAACTACGTCACGCAGGACATGATCGCAAAGTTGAAGCCGGGCATGACGCGCAGCCAGGTGCGCTTTGCCCTTGGCACGCCGCTGATCGTTGACCCCTTCCGCACGGACCGCTGGGACTATGTCTATATGCTGTTCAAGGGCGGACAGCTGGCCGAGCAGCGCACGGTCACCGTGGTATTCAAGGGTGACGAGCTCGAACGCATCGACGGCGATGTGGTCGCTGGCGGCAAGGGTGCTGAATCCGGCACGAACGCGGGAGCGCCGGCGGCACCGGCGGCGGCAGGAAAATGAGCGCGGCCACGCAAACCCGTGTCGCCATCGCAGGCAGCAGCGGGCGCATGGGGCGCATGCTGCTGGAAGCTGTCGCCGCCGACAAAGGCGCAGTGCTGGCGGCTGCACTGGAAGTCGCGGGCAATCCCCAGGTCGGTCGCGATGCCGGTGAGCTGGTGGGCGCGCCGCGCGGGGTGCTGATCAGCGATGATCCGGAAAAGGCGTTGTCCGGCTGCGATGTGCTGATCGACTTTACGCGGCCGGAAGGCACGCTGCAGCACGTCGCCGTGTGCCGCAAGCTCAAGGTGCGTATGGTTATCGGCACCACCGGTTTTGATGACGCCGGCAAACGCGCGATTGCCGAGGCCGCACGCGAGATCGGCATCGTGTTTGCGCCCAACATGAGCGTCGGGGTCAATGTCACATTGAAGCTGCTGGAGATGGCGGCGAAGGCGCTGGGGCCGGATCACGATATCGAGATCATCGAGGCGCATCATCGCCACAAGGTGGATGCGCCTTCGGGCACGGCCTTGAAAATGGGCGAAGTGATCGCCGGGGCGCTGGGGCGGAACCTGCAAGACTGCGCCGTCTATGGCCGTGAAGGGGTCACCGGGGAGCGCAAGCGTGAAACCATCGGTTTTGCCACGGTGCGGGGTGGCGACATCGTGGGTGACCATACCGCAATGTTTGCGGGCAGCGGCGAGCGCGTCGAGATCACCCACCGTTCGAGCAGCCGCGCGACCTATGCACAGGGGGCACTGCGCGCGGCGCAATTCCTGATGTCGCGGCCCCACGGCCTTTACGACATGTGGGATGTGCTCGGGCTGAAGTAAAGGTGTTTTGAAACAATGGGTTGTATATGAATATCTCCGTGCGTCTGATTCCAGCCCTATGGCTGGCGGCCTTCGGCCTGCCGGTGGCGGCCGCCGACATCACGGTGCGCGACGTGACCTACCGCAACGGCAACATCGATGTCGACGCGAAGCTGTATCTACCCGCGGGCAAGGCACCGCATCCCGCAGTTCTTTTTGTTCACGCGCGCCGCGGCTGGGATCGCGAGGCCGAGGGGCAGGTGCGCCGCATTGCCGCACGCGGCATCGCGGTCATCGCGCCGGATTACCATAGCCCGCGCTTCATCGACCGCTGGCCGATCGAGCACGATCCGGCAACTGAAAAGGATGTCGAACTGGCGATCGACGCGCTGAAAAAAATACCCGAGGTGCGATCCGACCGCATCTGCGTGGTCGGATTTTCACGCGGCGGTTACCACGCCGTGCTGCTGGCCGCACGGCGTAAAGAGGTGGCCTGCGTGGTCACCTATTACGGGCATATGGTGAACCCGAATGCACCCGAGCCCTGGCAGGTTTACCGCTATGCGCCGGAAGTCGAGAAAATCAATGTGCCGGTGATGTTCATTGTCGGCGATGAGGAAATGGAAATCCGCCGCACCAGCATCCGTCGTGCCTACTACGCGCTGCTCAAACGCGGCGTGCCGGTGGAAATGCTGATGTATCCGCACGCACGGCGGGCCTTTGATTTTCGGGAGGATCAGCGCGAGGAAGAGAAACTGGCGACCGAAGATGCGGCACGGCGCGCGGCGGCCTTCATCAAGCAGGCCTTAAGCCGTTGATTTGTCTTGGCGTGCGCTGTTGCAGTTTGTCGTAAACATGCCGCTCGCGTATAATTCTGTGCTCAGCAACAGCGGGACGGGCAGAAACCCGTCCCGCTTGTCGTATCAAACCCAATAAAATCAGGAGCTTGTTGTGTCTTCGCGTACGCCCGCCATTCTTGTACTGAAGGATGGCACGGTATTTCGCGGCTCCGCGATCGGCGCCGAAGGTACCGTTGCCGGTGAAGTCGTTTTCAATACGGCGATGACCGGCTATCAGGAAATCCTCACTGATCCGTCGTACTGCCGGCAGATCGTCACGCTGACCTATCCCCATATCGGTAATACCGGCGCCAATGCCGAAGACGTCGAGTCCGGCAAAGTGCAGGCCGCGGGGCTCGTGATCCGCGATCTGCCGCTGCTGTCGTCGAATTTCCGTGAACGCTGGACATTGGGTGATTATCTGCGCCAGGAAAACATTGTCGCCATTGCCGACATCGACACGCGCAAGCTCACACGGCTGCTGCGTGACAAGGGTGCGCAGGACGGCTGCATCATGGCCGGAAAAATCGACGAGAAGGGCGCGCTGAAAGCGGCGCGCGAGTTTCCGGGGCTGGTGGGCATGGACCTGGCCAAAGTGGTTTCCTGCGCAAAGCCGTACGAAACCGGCGAATCGGTGTGGCAGCTGGGTGCGGGTTACGGTCAGCGGGGTGACGCACGCTTTCATGTCGTCGCCTACGATTTCGGCGTCAAACGCAACATCCTGCGCATGCTCGCTGCGCGTGGCTGCAGGCTTACCGTGGTGCCGGCGCAGACGCCGGCTGCGGCAGTGCTCAAACTGAAACCCGACGGCGTGTTCCTGTCGAACGGACCCGGTGATCCGGAGCCGTGCGATTATGCGATCCGCGCGATCCGCGACATCCTTGCGGCCGGCGTGCCGCTGTTCGGCATCTGCCTGGGCCACCAGCTGCTGGCGCTGGCCTGCGGTGCAAAAACGCTGAAAATGAAATTTGGCCATCACGGTGCCAATCATCCGGTGCAGGACCTGGTGTCTAAGCGTGTCATGATCACCAGCCAGAACCACGGCTTTGCGGTGGATGCGGCGACGTTGCCGTCCAGTGCGCGGGTAACCCATGTGTCGCTGTTCGATGGCAGTCTGCAGGGTTTTGCGCTGACCGACAGGCCGGCGTTCTGTTTTCAGGGCCATCCGGAGGCCAGTCCGGGTCCGCATGACGTGGATTATCTCTTCGACCGGTTCGTCAAGCTGATGGAGAGCGGCGGTTCGCTGCCGCAACAGAATGCCTAAAAGAACCGACATCAAGAGCATCCTGATCATCGGCGCGGGTCCGATCATCATCGGTCAGGCCTGCGAATTCGATTATTCCGGTGCGCAGGCCTGCAAGGCGCTGCGCGAAGAGGGTTACCGCGTCATCCTGGTGAACTCCAATCCGGCGACCATCATGACTGACCCGGAAATGGCCGATGCGACCTACATCGAACCGGTGACCTGGCAGGTGGTGGAGAAGATCATCGCCGCGGAGCGGCCGCAGGCACTGCTGCCCACGATGGGGGGGCAGACGGCGCTGAATTGCGCCCTCGATCTGGCCAAACACGGCGTGCTGGAGAAATACGGTGTGGAAATGATCGGTGCTTCGAAGGAAGCCATCGACAAGGCCGAGGACCGCGAGAAATTCAAGAAAGCGATGGCGACGATCGGGCTGGACAGCCCGCGCTCGGCGCTGGCGCACAGCATGGAGGAGGCGCTGCAGGTGCAGACGATGGTTGGCTATCCGACCATTATCCGGCCGTCGTTTACGCTCGGCGGCACCGGTGGCGGCATTGCCTACAACCGCGAGGAATTCGTCGCCATCGTCGAACGCGGTCTCGATGCCAGCCCGACCAAAGAAGTGCTGATCGAGGAATCGGTCATCGGCTGGAAGGAGTTCGAGATGGAGGTCGTCCGCGACAAGGCGGACAACGCGATCATCGTCTGCTCGATCGAGAACGTGGACCCGATGGGCGTGCACACGGGCGACTCGATCACCGTGGCTCCGGCGCTGACGCTGACGGACAAGGAATACCAGGCGATGCGGTCGGCCTCGATCGCGGTTCTGCGCGAGATCGGGGTCGAGACCGGCGGCTCGAACGTGCAGTGGGCGGTGAACCCCGCCGAC
>JBFKCU010000047.1:0-11354 GCA_041620115.1 Burkholderiales bacterium
GCGGTTGGACTTACGATGACTGCATTGAAGGGGGTCACCCAGTTGAAATGCTGGACGATTCCGATCAGAGCGCTCACCAGCGCGCCCGCCGCCAGACCGGCAACAGCAAAGGTGATGACCGTTTTCGTGCCACAGGCTTGCGCCAACGCGCGGGCGGCAACGATCAGGGCGCCCGCCCAGAGCAGATACAGCGCGCCCATGAGCGCTTGCCCGAAGTAGGGTGACCAGCCGAGCGCGCCATGAATGATCAGCAGTGCGGCGAGCGCGAACACGGGCAACGCGACCCATGGCACGACCAGCTGCTCCCAAACCCGCCGGTCCAGCAGAATGACCATGACCCCGGTGCCCAGGGCGATCGCCAGCCATTCGGTGTAAAACGAAGTCAGCGGATAGAAATGGACAGGCTGCAGATATGGCACTACGCAGAACAGCGCAATGCAGCCCAGGCTGATGCGGGCAAACGGCGATGCGGGATTCAAATGCAGCGCCGGGACATGATTAGGCGCACGCTGAACACCAGCCCTGGCGGCGCTGACCGGTTCGCGGCGTAATCAGGCGATCTACTTGTCCGGACCGCAAAACACTTCGCGCATCATGCTAATCAGCGTCAGCGTGCGCTCATCACCGATGCGGTAGAACACGCGATTCGCGTCCTTGCGCGTGCGCAGCACGCCCTTTTCGCGCAGGATGGCCAGATGCTGCGAGATATTGCTCTGCGAGGTACCAACGCAATCGACAATCTCCTGCACGCTGATTTCCTCGTCACCGAGCACGCAGAGAATTTTCAGGCGCAATGGATGGGCCATGGCCTTCAACGCACGCGACGCCTGGTCGATATGCTCCGCCTTTTCAAGCAACTGCTCGCGCACTGCGACTAAATCCGTCATGACCCTCCCTTACCACCCTAGCCTGTTTAAATGCTTTAGAATTATACTGCATCACAATATTCTTAAAACCCGTTAAAAATCATGAAGATAACGCCAGCGCTGCTGATCATACTCGACGGTTTCGGTTATCGCGAGGACTGCGATGACAATGCGATCTGCCAGGCGCGCAAACCACACTGGAATTTTCTGTGGAAGACCTGTCCACACACGATCATCGATGCGTCGGAGAAATGGGTGGGCCTGCCGCCGCAGCAAATGGGCAACTCCGAGGTCGGCCACATGAACATCGGCGCGGGCCGTGTCGTGTATCAGGATTACACCAAGATCGAACACGCCATCGAAACCGGAGAGTTCGCCGCCAACGCGGTGCTCAACGCCGCGGTGAACCGTGCCCGGGACGGCGCCTTGCATGTGCTCGGCCTGTTGTCGCCGGGCGGCGTACACAGCCATGAGTCGCAGATTATCGCGCTGCTGGAGCTTGCCGCCAAAGGTGGTGCGAAACAGGTTTATGTGCACGCCTTTCTCGACGGCCGGGACACACCGCCGCAAAGCGCCGAAGCATCTCTCGAGGCGCTGCAGGAAAAATGCCGCGCGCTGGGCAATGCGCGGGTCGCCTCCATCTGCGGGCGCTACTTCGCGATGGATCGTGACCAGCGCTGGGAGCGTGTCCGCGCAGCCTATGACCTCATCACCGACGGCACCGCCGAGTTCACGGCGCCCGATGCCCTCACCGGACTGCAGGCCGCCTACGCCCGCGGCGAAACCGACGAGTTTGTCAAAGCCACCGCGATCGTGCCTCCGGGCAAACAACCGGTGCGCCTGAATGACGGCGATGCCGTCGTGTTCATGAATTTCCGCGCCGACCGCGCGCGCCAGCTCACTGCAGCATTGACGGACCCCGGCTTCCAGGGATTCGAACGCCCGCACGCGCCCGCACCCGGATATTTCTGCACGCTGACCCGCTACGGCAAGGACTTCGCGCACATCCCCGCGGCATTCGGCCCGCAGGAAATCCGCAACGGCTTCGGCGAATACCTGGCGGCGCAGGGTCTGCGCCAGCTGCGCATCGCCGAAACGGAAAAATATGCGCACGTCACCTACTTCTTCAACGGCGGCGTGGAAACACCGTATGCCGGAGAAGACCGGATTCTGGTGCCGTCGCCCAAGGTCGCGACCTACGACCTGCAGCCGGAAATGAGCGCGCGCGAGGTTACCGACAAACTGGTCGACGCAATCAAATCACGCCAGTACCACGCCATCGTCTGCAACTACGCCAACGGCGACATGGTGGGCCACACCGGCAATCTCGCCGCCGCCACGCGTGCCATCGAAGTGCTTGATGAATGCATCGGACGGGTCGTGGATGCCATGCGTGAAATCGGCGGCGAAGTGCTGATCACCGCCGACCACGGCAACGCCGAAACCATGCGCGACGCCGTGTCGCAGCAACCGCATACTGCGCATACGCTCAACCTGGTGCCGCTGCTCTACATCGGGCGCAAGGCGCAGGTTGCCGACGGCGGCGCACTGCAGGACGTCGCGCCGACGCTGCTGGCCATGATGGGGCTGCCCGCGCCCGAGGCCATGACCGGGCGATCACTGCTCAAGTTTGCGTGACCCGGATCAGCCATCAACTCCTGCTGCTGCTCACGCTGGCCCTGATTGCGGGCGGAGTGGCGGCTGCCGCGCCGACGCAGGACGAATTGCGTGAGCTGCGCGCACGCATCTCGGCCATGCAGAAGAAGCTGGCCGCAGCCGAGGAAACCAAGAGCGAAGCTTCGGATGCGTTGCGCGAGTCGGAGCAGGCCATCTCGGCGGCCAACCGTGAATTGCATGAGCTGAGCCGGCAGTCGCGCGCGTCCGCGGCGCGCCTCGCCGAACTGCGCAAGACCTCACAACAAACCGGCAGCGCCATGCGCGACCAGCAGGATATGCTGGGCCGCATGTTGCGCCAGCAGTACCTGCAGGGCCAGCCCGAAGCCCTGCGTCTGGTGTTGAGCCGCGAGGATCCGAACGACATGGCCCGCCAGTTGCATTATCTGGCGCATATCGCGCGCGCCCGCGCGCAACTCGTTGACGGCCTGCGTGCAAATCTCCGCGAAATCGACCGCCTCAAGGACGAAATCACCGTCGAGGTCGCGGCCATCGCCAGAATCACCGCCGAACAGAAGGTGCAGAAAAAGCAGCTCGAACAGCAGAAACACGCACGCGCCGAGGTGCTGACCCGCATCTCCCGCGAAATCTCGACCCAGCAGCAGCAGATGCGCGCCATGCAGGCCAATGAAAACCGGCTGACCCGCCTGATTGATCAACTGGCGCGGGTCGTGCGCAAACCGGCGACCGGGGGTCGCACGCGTATCGAGTCGGTGCCGTCCAGCAAGAGTGACGGCAGTCCGTTCAGCGCGCTGCGCGGCCTGCTGTCATTGCCCGTGCGCGGGGAACTCGGGAGCCGGTTTGGTGGTCCACGTGCAGACGGCGGAATAACGTGGAAAGGGCTGTTCATTGCGGCAAAGCCGGGGGACGAGGTGCGGGCGGTGGCCGGCGGGCGGGTCGTTTACGCCGACTGGTTGCGCGGATTTGGCAACCTCCTGATCATCGATCACGGCGAGAGCTATATGACCCTGTATGCCAATGCGGAAGCCCTGCTGAGGCAGGTGGGTGATGTCATCCGTGGCGGCGAGCCCGTCGCCACAGTGGGCAACAGCGGCGGCAATCCTGAATCGGGTTTATACTTTGAGATGCGTCACGAGGGAAAACCCTTCGACCCGCTTGCCTGGGTCCGGTTACGTTAACCGTCACTTTTACTTGAGATGTAACGTTACATTAGCCGCGAATCGCGGCAGGAGCATCAAATGCGCAGCAGATTCAATCAATTCGGCCTGATCATCGCCGGCGTGCTGATCGGCGTTGCCATCAGCCTCAATTACTCGGCCATCGCGCAGCGGGACTCCGCCGCATTGCCGCTGCCGATCGAGGAGTTGCGCGCGTTCACCGAGGTGTTCGGCCGCGTCAAGAGCGACTACGTCGAGCCGGTCGAAGACAAGAAACTGATCACCGAAGCCATCAACGGCATGCTGACCGGGCTAGACCCGCATTCCGCCTACCTGGACCAGGAAGCGTTCAAGGAAATGCAGGTGGGCACGCAGGGTGAATTCGGCGGCCTCGGCATTGAGGTCGGCATGGAAGACGGTTTTGTGCGGGTTGTGTCACCGATTGATGATTCGCCCGCGTCGCGCGCCGGCGTCAAGGCCGGCGACCTGATCGTCAAACTCGATGACACCTCGGTCAAGGGGATGACCCTCAACGATGCCGTCAAGCGGATGCGCGGCAAGCCCAACACCCAGATCATGCTCACCATCGTGCGCAAAGGTGAAGCCAAGCCCATCGTGGTTACGCTGACCCGGGCCATCATCAAGATCCAGAGCGTGAAGTCGAAACTGCTGGAGCCGGGCTACGCTTATGTCCGCGTTTCACAATTCCAGGAACACACCGGCGACACGCTGGCGCGCGCAGTCGAACGCATGTTCAAGGAGAATCAGGGGCCGATGAAAGGCCTGGTGCTCGACCTGCGCAACGACCCGGGCGGGCTGCTTAACGGTGCCGTCGCGGTTTCGGCTGCGTTTCTGCCCAAGGACGCGCTGGTGGTGTACACCGACGGCCGCACCGAAGACGCCAAGATGAAGCTCAACGCCAGCCCCGAACATTATCTGCGCGGCCGCAACAAGGAGGATTTCCTGAAACGGCTGCCCGTCGAAGCCCGAACCGTGCCGATGGTGGTGCTGGTCAATGGCGGTTCGGCCTCGGCCTCGGAAATCGTCGCCGGCGCGCTGCAGGACCATGACCGCGCCGTGGTCATGGGCCAGCAGACGTTTGGCAAGGGTTCCGTGCAGACGATCCTCCCGCTGGGCAACAACACCGCGATCAAGCTGACCACCGCGCGCTATTACACGCCCAAAGGCCGCTCGATCCAGGCCAAGGGCATCACGCCGGACATCCCGCTGGACGACGGCGTGACTGACCGCACGGCGTTGAAGCTGCGCGAAGCCGATCTGACCAAGCATCTGGAAAGCGCGGGGACCGAAACGACCGCCGAGAAGAAGCCCGCCGACAAGGCGCAGGCCGCAGCGGCGGCAGCGCTGAAATACAAGTTCACGCCGGCGCCGCGTCCCACCGACGTCGATGAGAAAACGTTGCGCCCGGCACCGGGAGAGATCGTGTCACCGAATGATTACGAACTGAACCAGGCCATCGCTTTCCTCAAAATGCGCGGCGGCGCCAAGGTCAACTGACCCGCCGCCCGAACGCAGAACAACAACGCCCGGCATTGCCGGGCGTTGTTGTTTCAAATCCCTGTAAGCGCTAAATTGCCACCATGAATGACGATCAGCTGCTGCGCTACAGCCGCCACATCCTGCTGCCTGAAATCGGCATCGAAGGACAGGAACGGTTGTTGCACGCACACGCCCTGCTGATCGGCGCCGGCGGCCTGGGATCCCCCGCGGCGCTGTACCTGGCGGCGGCCGGGGTCGGCACGATCACGCTGTGCGACGGCGACGTCGTGGACCTGACCAACCTGCAGCGGCAGATCGTACATCGCGAAGCGGCAATCGGCGCGCAGAAAGTGGATTCGGCACGGGACACGCTGCTGGCGATCAATCCGCGGGTCGATGTGCGCACCGTCGCCGCACGCGTCAGCGGGGATACCCTTGAACGGCTGGTGGCATCCGCCGACATCGTGCTCGACGGCAGCGACAACTTCGCCACGCGACACGCGGTCAACCGCGCCTGTGTCAGATCGCGCAAGCCGCTGGTCTCCGGCGCCGGCATTCGCTTCGACGGACAGCTCGCCGTGTTTGATCTGCGCGATGCGCAATCACCCTGTTATGCATGCCTGTTCCCGGAAGACGGCGAGAACGAAGACGTGCGTTGCGCGGTCATGGGGGTATTCGCGCCGCTGGTGGGCATCATCGGTTCGATGCAGGCCGCCGAGGCGCTGAAAATTCTCGCCGGTGCGGGGGAACCGCTGACAGGGCGGCTGCTGCTGCTCGATTTGCTGCGCACGGAGGTGCGCACGGTACGGCTGAAACGTGACACCGCCTGTACGGTCTGCGGGGGGCGCTAAGGGATCAGTTCTGCGTCATGTCCAGCGATTCCGCGCCGGATTCTGTCCCGGGAGCCGCGGCATCGCGCGGCGGCACCGGACTGACGCCGCTGACCAGGGCCTCGAGATCGCGCGCCACCCGGTCGAAGTCAGGCGCGTTGCGGCTGATCATCTGCAACAGCAGCCGCGACGGAAAATCCGCCAGCGTCTCGGGATTGTTCGAACGGATCCGCGATGCCGTTTCCAGTGTCGGCCGGACATGCGTGAACTTGAAACCCGCCTTCGAGTTCTCGATTGAATCGACGATTGCCAGTTGAGCACGCGCGACACCGATCATCAGTTGCGCCATCTGCTGCGTGGTGATTTCCGCCATGGTTTCCTCCTTTTCCCGATGGTTACCCGGCAGGACGTCTAAGGCAACACGCCCTGCAGCATCTGTTTCCACTGTTGCGTCCAGAGTTCCGCCGGATCGCGGCGGAAACCGCTCTTGGCATACTGCAGCCAGCGCCCGGCGACGAAACTCATCAGCGTGTTGGCCTGTGCGGCGACATCCACATCGGCGGCAATCTCCTGCCGCGTCACCGCAAAACGCAGCGCCTGTTTCAGCGCGGCCTCGATACGATCGTGGATCTGGTTGATCCTCGACTGCAGCGCGCTGTCTTCGCTGACCAGCGCATCGCCGATCAGCACGCGAGTCATGCCGCGGTTTTTCTGCGCAAAGCCGAGCAGCATGCCCATAATGGATTCGACCTGGCGCAACCCGCTCTGTTCCTCCGTCGTGATCCTGTTAATCAGCGTAAACAGGGTTTCCTCGACGAAATCGATCAGACCGGCAAACATGTCGGCCTTGCCCTTGAAGTGGCGGTAGAGCGCCGCTTCGGACACTTCAATGCGCGCAGCCAGCGCGGCGGTGGTGACGCGCTCGGCCGACGGTCCCTCCAGCATGTGTGCCAGTGTCTGCAGTATCTGTGTCTTGCGTTCGCCGCTGCGTGCCATGCGATCCTCAGTACAGGTTTGCCGTACGGTGCGGCAACTGGGTAATGCCGGTAATCCGCGCGTCGACGTAACCCGGCACCCGCGTCGCCGCGGAAACCCAGACCGTCTTCATCCCCAGCCGCTTTGCCGTGCGCAGATTTTCCAGCGAATCTTCGACCATGATACAGCGTCGCGGCCGCAAATGATGCGTGCGGCACAGACGCAAAAACCCGTACGCATCGGGCTTGGGGCGAAAGCGCACGCGCTCAATCGAGAATACGG
Source organism: Burkholderiales bacterium (assembly GCA_041620115.1). GTDB lineage: Bacteria > Pseudomonadota > Gammaproteobacteria > Burkholderiales > SG8-41. Next base: position 7,246 of record JBFKCU010000047.1, read on the forward strand.
CATCAAATACTCCGCCGATGCCCAGCATCTCCAGCACCGCGCGCGCATAATGCACCGGCGCATTCGAGAACACGAACTTGCGTCCAGGCAGGCGTCGCAGTGCGTGCCGCAGCAACGGCTCGTGCACGACCATGCGGCCGAGGTCGGGAAACTGGTGCGTATGCCACAGGAAATGCTGCGGATCGGTGTTGTGATGACGCATCAGGCCCAGCAGCGTCGCACCATAACGCTGCCAGTAATGCCGCCGCAGTTCGCCGGCCGCCGCCGCGTCAAGCTGCAGGTGCTGCTGCAGGTAATCCGTCATTGCCCGGTTGATGTGCGGAAATATGTGCGGCGAGGCGTTGTGCAGCGTATTGTCCAGGTCGAAAATCCACGCGACATTGCGGGTCATGGGTGTGGCGACGGATCAGCGGCGCTTGATCAGCGTACCCACCCCTTCGTCGGTCAGGATTTCCAGCAACAGCGCGTGTTCGACGCGCCCATCGATGATGTGACAGGTGTTGACGCCGTTCTTCACGGCTTCCAGCGCCGAGCCGATCTTGGGCATCATGCCGCCGTGTATGGTGCCGTCGTCAAACAGTTCGTCGACCCGGCGCGCGGTCAGACCCGTCAGCAGTTTGCCGTCTTTGTCGAGCACGCCGGCGGTATTGGTCAGCACGATGAGCTTTTCCGCCTTCAGGATTTCAGCCACTTTACCCGCGACCAGGTCGGCGTTGATGTTGTAGGACTCGCCGTTCGCACCCACGCCTACGGGCGCGATCACCGGTATGAAATCCTCGGTGTGCAGCAGATTGACGATGGCCGGATCGATGCTCTCGACTTCACCCACCTGGCCGATGTCGACCAGCTCGTCGCTGCCCGTTCCGCCGCGCACCCTGAGCTTGCGGGCACGGATGAAACCGCCATCCTTGCCGGTCAGGCCCACCGCCCGCCCGCCGTGGCGGTTGATCAGGTTGACGATGTCCTTGTTCACCTGCCCGCCAAGTACCATTTCGACCACATCCATGGTCTCCGCGTCAGTAACGCGCATGCCCTGGATGAATTCACCCTTCTTGCCGACGCGCTTGAGCAGGTCGTCGATCTGCGGTCCGCCGCCATGGACGATGACCGGGTTCATCCCGACCACTTTGAGCAGCACGACATCGCGCGCAAACCCTTCCTTCAACTGCGCATCGGTCATTGCATTGCCGCCGTATTTGACGACGATGGTCTTGCCCTTGAAACGCTGGATGTAGGGCAGAGCTTCAGCAAGGATTTTCGCCTTGGCGGCGGCGGTGGACGGTGACAGTGACATGCGCAGGAAGATTCTATAGAGGGTGAATAAAAAGCGACGGCGATGACCTTGCGTCGTGAATGTAAGGGTTCACTCATTCTACCTGAGCAACAAAAAAGCGGCAGGGCTTTCGCCCCGCCGCTTTCGCTCAGGCCACGCCGTTGCGCGACGCCGCCCGGATTTTTCGTTGCCGCTCAGTTGATCGACAGCCGCTTGACGCTCGCCGCAGCCTTTTTCGGCAGTTTCAACTCAAGGACGCCGTCCGCATACTTGGCAACGGCTTTCTCGTCCTCCACCGGCTGGCCCAGCGTGAACGCCCGGTAAACCTTGCCATAATGACGCTCCGCGCGCAGCACGCGCTCACCTTCCTTGACTTCGCGCTCCTTGCGGGTCTCCGCACTGATCGTGACCTGGTCCGCGTCGATCGTGACGTGGATGTCCTCTTTCTTCACGCCGGGTATTTCGGCATGCACCGTGTATGCGCTCTCGTCCTCGGCCACGTCGATGCGTATTGCCTGCGCCGTCGGCGCCACGCCGCCCTCGAATGCCATCGGACGCACGAAAAAACCGCGCAGCAACTCATCGAACGAATCGTCGAACGGTGTGAAACGGGTAACATTGACCATGATTGCTCTCCTTGAATTAAGCCGGCGCCGTGCGCCCATGGCATAAATATGGGTCTGCCGCAAATGATTTCAAGAGGCGATCGGCGGATCCGGCGCTGCAGCCGATGATTTAACATAACCAATTGATTTTAAGGGTTTATTTAACTTTGTCCGCTGCGCCATCCCCGCCCACCGCCAGCCCCGCCGCGATCGGCCGCGAACGCGATTATCTGTTGCGTTACGCCATGCTGCAGTTGCGCGACCCGGTACGGGCCGAGGATGCGGTACAGGAAACGCTGCTGGCCGCAGTCGAAGGCGCCGCCCGGTTCTCGGGGAAGTCCTCGCTGCGCACCTGGCTCACCGGGATCCTCAAGCACAAGATCATCGATCAACTGCGCCGCGCCGGACGTGAACAACCGCTCGCTGCGCCCGGTGACGACCGCTCGGAGACGGAGATCATCGACGGGCTGTTTGCCGAAGACGGCCACTGGCGCACCGCGCCTGGCGACTGGGGCAATCCGGATATTGCCTTCGAGAACAGCCGGTTCTGGGCGGCACTTGAAATGTGCACCCAGCGCCTGCCGCCGCGCACGGCGCAGGTGTTCATGATGCGCGAGATCATGGAAATGCCGACCGAGGAAATCTGTCAGGAACTGAACATCACCGCGACCAATTGCTGGGTCATGCTGCATCGCGCCCGGTTGACGCTGCGCGAATGCCTGGATCTGCAATGGTTTGGAAGAACAAGCTGATGATGATCAACTGCAAGGAAACCGCCGAATTGCTGTCTCAGGAACAGGATCGCCCGCTGACGGCCGGCGAAACCCTGCGCCTGCGCCTGCACCTGCTGCTGTGCCGCGGTTGCCGCAGTTTCAGCCGCCAGCTTGGCTTCATGCGCGCCGCATTGCGGCGCTACCGCGACCGCGATTGACCCGGCGCCGGCCGGCAGCCGCCATAGTTCCATGCTGGCCCGCTCGTCCGGAATGCACGACGTTCCCGACGCTTTTCTTCGAGCCGCAGCGGTGCTGTGGCGGCGCTTGGTTATAATCAGGCTTTTTCCGCACATGAAACGTATCCTTTTCGCACTACTCGGCTGTTGTTTCACCCTCTCCGCCTGGGCGCAGATCCCGGCGCCGCCCGCCCCCACCGTCGAAGCCAAGGCCTGGTTGCTGCTGGACGTCAACAGCGGACAGGTGCTGGCGAGCCAGAATGCGAATGAACGCTTCGAACCCGCATCGCTGACCAAACTGATGACGGCGTACCTGTCCTTCGGCGCATTGAAACAGAAAACGCTGAAGCCCGACCAGGTCGTGCCGGTATCGACCCGGGCGTGGAAGGCCGAGGGGTCGCGCATGTTCATCGAGCCGAACAAGGCCGTCACCGTCGATGAGCTGTTGCGCGGCATGATCATCCAGTCCGGCAACGACGCCAGCATCGCGCTGGCTGAAGCCATCGGCGGCAACGAAGAAGTCTTCGCGCAGATGATGAACCGCGAGGCCAAGCGGCTCGGCCTGACCAATACGAACTTCACCAACGCCACCGGACTGACCAGCCCGCAGCTGTATTCGACTGCGCAGGACATGGCCCAGCTGACGGTGGCGCTGATCCGCGATTATCCGGAACACTATGCGCTGTATTCACAGAGGGAATACCGCTACAACAACATCACGCAGGCGAACCGCAATCGCCTGCTCTGGCTGGACTCCACAGTGGACGGTGTCAAGACCGGATACACCGAAAATGCAGGCTACTGCCTGGTGACTTCGGCACGGGTGCTCATCGCCAGCCACCAGGACACCCCGTAGCGGCGGGCCACCGCCTTGATCGTCATGTCCTGAGCGTCGCGGACCATCTGGGTCGCCAGGCGGCGGGTGACCTTGCCGACGAACTCGGGATGGGACTCGAGGTGACGCTCGCCGCAGTTCCCGCAGGCGAACCGCCGCCGGATCCACACCAGCACCGTGGGACGGCCACCGTGCGGGAGGTCGTGGACCTTCACCTGGCGCCGGTCGTGCACCGCCCGGGTGCGGAACCCACAGTGCGGGCAGCGGACCACGCTGCGTAGGTCCGACACAGCGACCACCAAGAGTTCGACCAGGTCGGTGAGCACCTCCACCACACGGATGCGGTGCAGATGCAGCCGGATCGTCATACTGTCGGGCACGAGACCCCTCCTCATGACTCGGGTGAGTTGCATCTCCGAGTCTGGAGGGGTCTCAGCTCATCACGAA
>JBFKCU010000048.1:0-11314 GCA_041620115.1 Burkholderiales bacterium
ATGTTGTCGACGAAAAACAGCACGTCACGACCCTCGTCGCGGAACGCTTCCGCCATCGTCAGACCGGTCAGGGCCACGCGCAGGCGGTTGCCCGGCGGTTCGTTCATCTGGCCGTACACCATCGCTACTTTCGACTTGGACAGATCCTTCTTGTCGACCACGCCGGCTTCCATCATCTCATGGTAGAAGTCATTGCCTTCGCGCGTGCGCTCGCCTACGCCCGCGAATACCGACAGGCCCGAGTGCGCCTTGGCGATATTGTTGATCAGTTCCATCATGTTCACGGTCTTGCCCACGCCGGCGCCACCGAACAGGCCGACCTTGCCGCCCTTGGCAAACGGACAGACGAGGTCAATCACCTTGATACCCGTTTCGAGCAGTTCCTGTGACGGCGACAGTTCGTCAAAAGCCGGCGCCTTGCGGTGAATGGACATGGTTTTCTCGGACTTGACCGGACCGACTTCGTCGATCGGGCGGCCCAGCACATCCATGATGCGTCCCAGCGTAGCGGGGCCCACCGGCACCATGATCGGCGCACCGGTATTGGTGACCATCATGCCGCGACGCATGCCGTCGGACGATCCAAGCGCAATAGTGCGGACGACGCCGTCGCCCAGCTGCTGCTGGACTTCCAGTGTCAGCTCCGTGCCGTCCATCTTGAGCGCATCATAAATATTCGGCATCTGATCGCGCGCGAATTCCACGTCAATCACCGCGCCGATACACTGAACGATTTTTCCCTGGCTCATGGTCTATCCCTAAATCAAAATTGGTTCAATCAATCAGACTGCTGCGGCGCCGCCGACGATCTCCGACAACTCTTTGGTGATCGATGCCTGCCGCGACTTGTTGTAGATCAGCGTCAGTTCGTCAATCACGCTGCCGGCATTGTCCGAGGCGGCCTTCATCGCCACCATGCGCGCGGACTGTTCCGACGCCATATTTTCCGACACGCCCTGGTAGATCAGTGCTTCGATGTAGCGTGTCAGCACCTGGTCCAGCACCGCCTTGGCATCCGGCTCATAAATGTAATCCCACGAGCCTTCCGGTGTGCCCAGCGCATCGCCCGACAACGGCAGCAACTGCTCGACCACCGCCTCTTGCTTCATCGTGTTTATGAACTTGGTATAAATGATCATCAGGCGATCGAAGCGATCCTGCATGTAGCCGTCGAGCATGATCTTCACGGCGCCGATCAGCTTTTCCATCTGCGGCTTGTCGCCCAGACCGGTGACTTGTGCGGAAACCTTGGCGCCGAGTCGCTGCATGAACCCCAGGCCCTTGTTGCCGAACGCACAGACCTCGACTTCCTCGCCCTGGCCTTCCCATTCCTTGATCTTGTTCAGTGCAAGCCGCAACGCATTGGTATTCAGACCGCCGCAAAGCCCCTTGTCGGTCGTAACGACGATGATGCCAATGCGTTTGACGGTATCGCGTTGCAGCAGGAACGGATGACGGTATTCCGGATTCGCATGGCTGATATGGGCCGCGACGTTGCGGATTTTCTCCCCATAGGGCCGTGACATGCGCATGCGTTCCTGGGCACGGCGCATTTTTGACGCTGCGACCATTTCCATCGCCTTGGTGATCTTGCGCGTGTTCTGCACGCTCTTGATCTTGGTGCGAATTTCCTTGGAGCCTGGCATGTATTAACTAGTTGATTTTAAACAGTTATTTAAATTTATCCGACACCGATCCTAGTAGGACCCGTTCTGCTTCCAGTCCTTGATCGCGGCGGTCAGTTTTTCCTCGTCATCTTTGGCGAGGTCCTTGGTGTCTTCGATACGTTGCACCAGATCGCCGAACTTGGCTTTGACGTAGTCGCGCATGGACTTTTCCGCAGCGAGCGCCTTCTTCACGTCGACATCGTCAAAATGACCGCCGTTGACGGCGAACAGCAGCAGGGCCATTTCCCAGACCTGCAGCGGCTCGTACTGCGGCTGCTTCATCAGTTCCGTCACCATGCGCCCGCGCTCCAGCTGCTTGCGCGTGGTTTCGTCGAGATCGGAAGCAAACTGGGCGAACGCCGCCAGTTCGCGATACTGGGCCAGCGCAAGACGCACGCCGCCACCCAGCTTCTTGATCACCTTGGTCTGGGCGGCGCCACCGACGCGGGACACCGAGACGCCGGCGTTGATCGCAGGACGGATACCGGCGTTGAACAAATCGGTTTCCAGAAAGATCTGGCCGTCGGTAATTGAGATCACGTTAGTCGGCACGAATGCGGTCACGTCACCAGCCTGAGTCTCGATAATCGGCAGTGCGGTCAGCGAGCCGGTCTTACCCTTGACTTCGCCCTTGGTGAATTTCTCGACATAATCCTCGTTGACGCGGGCAGCGCGCTCGAGCAGGCGGGAGTGCAGATAAAACACGTCGCCCGGATAGGCTTCGCGACCCGGCGGCCGGCGCAACAGCAGCGACACCTGGCGATAGGCCCACGCCTGTTTGGTCAGGTCATCATAAATGATCAATGCATCCTGACCGCGATCACGGAAATATTCACCCATGGTGCAGCCCGAATAGGGCGCGATGAACTGCATCGCGGCTGATTCGGCGGCGGTCGCAGCGACGACGATGGTGTATTTCATCGCGCCGTGTTCTTCCAGCTTGCTCACAACGTTCTTGACCGAAGACGCTTTCTGGCCGATCGCGACATAAATGCAGATCAGGTCCTTGCCCTTCTGGTTGATGATGGCGTCGATGGCGACTGCGGTCTTTCCGGTCTGACGGTCGCCGATGATCAGTTCGCGCTGTCCGCGGCCAACCGGCACCATGGCATCGATTGCCTTCAGTCCAGTCTGCACCGGCTGCGAGACCGATTTGCGCGCAATAACACCCGGCGCAACCTTTTCGATCACGTCCATCATCTTGGCATTGATGGGCCCTTTGCCGTCGATCGGCTGACCGAGCGAATCGACCACGCGCCCGACCAGTTCTGGGCCCACCGGCACTTCAAGAATACGGCCCGTGGTCTTGACGGTATCGCCTTCGGAAATATGCTCGTATTCACCCAGAATCACCGCGCCGACGGAGTCACGCTCAAGGTTCAGTGCAACACCGAAGGTGTTCTTCGGGAATTCCAGCATCTCGCCCTGCATGACATCGGCAAGACCGTGGATGCGGCAGATGCCGTCGGACACCGAAATCACCGTGCCCTGGGTGCGTGCTTCCGCGGTACCGCCAAGGTTCTGGATCCGGCTCTTGATGAGTTCGCTGATCTCGGATGGATTGAGTTGCATGTCTTGCGCTCCTAATGGGTAAGCGTGGCGGCCATTGCATCCAGCCTGCCGCGCACCGTTGCATCGATGACTTTGTCGCCGACGACGATTTTCACGCCGCCGATCAGCTGCGGATCGACTTCAACCTTCGTCGTGATCCTGCGCTTGAATTTGGTTTCGAGATGGGCTACCAGTGCTTTCACCTGGTCGTCGCTGATCGGTAGCGCCGATATCACATGGGCTTCGAGGACACCTTCCTGCTCACGTTTCAGGCTCTCATACAGTTCGCGAATCTGCGCCGTAACCTCAAGGCGGCCGTTCTGCACCAGCAGCTGCACGAAGTTGCGCGCCTCCTTGGCAACGCTGGCGTTGAACTTTTCCCCGATCACGCCGAGGACCAGCCCCTCGATTTGCTGCGCGCTGATGTTCGGGTCGCTGATGACCGCCTTTACGCGGCCATCGGCAACGACGGCATCAAGATTGGCCAGCGCATCCGACCAGTGCGCCAGCGCTTTTTGCTCGCGCGCGAGCTTGAACACTGCTTCTGCGTAAGGACGTGCGATGGTTACCGGTTCGGCCATGTTGTATGAAGGTCCGGTTTAGAGTTGGCGTTGGACCGCGGCAAGCATTTCCGCATGGGCCTTGGCATCAACTTCGCGTTTGAGAATCTGCTCGGCACCGGCAACCGCGAGCGCGGCAACCTGGGTGCGCAGCGATTCCTTGGCGCGGGAGACTTCCTGATCGATTTCGGCTTTGGCGCCGGCGACTAGCCGCTCGCCCTCGACCTTGGCCGCCATCTTCGCCTCTTCGATCATCTGGCTGGCACGTTTTTCAGCTTGCGTGACGATCTCGTTCGCGCGACCACGCGCCTGCACAATGGCCGCATCGGCATCCTTGGCCGCGCGCTCCAGAGACTGCTTGCCTTCCTGGGCCGCAGCAAGGCCGTCGGCGATCTGCTTCTGGCGCGCTTCAATGGCGCCAATCAGATGCGGCCAGATCAACACCTTGCAGAACCAGATAAAGGCAAAAAACGTAACGGCCTGCGCAATCATCGTGACGTTTATATTCATGACTTTCCCCTACAGACAGCGGTTCGTGGCGAGCTCTAGCCCAGGCTTGCAAGCAGGGGATTGCCGGTGGCGAACCACAATGCCAGGCCAACGCCGATGATGAACGAGGCGTCGATCAGACCCAGCAACAGGAACACTTTCGCCTGCAGTTGCGGCATCAGTTCCGGCTGGCGTGCTGCGCCTTCCAGAAAACGTCCGCTCATGATGCCGATGCCGATACACGCGCCGGCGGCACCCAGACCAATCATCAGGCCGATCCCGATACCGGTATACGCCTGAATCATTGCGATAAGTTGCAGCTTTTCCATCAGATTCTCCTTAGAGGAAAGTAGTCAGTAAAAGGGATTTCAATCAATGGCTCTCGTGCGCCATCGCCATGTAAACGGCGGTCAGCATCATAAATATGTAGGCTTGCAGAACAACGATCAGAATGTGAAAAATCAGCCAGCCAAACGCCAGGACTCCGCCAAAAATAGAGCCCGCAAGCCCGGTGGCCGCCCACATCCACAGCAACAGGAAAATGATCTTGCCGGCATAGATGTTGCCGTAGAGCCGCAGCGAATGAGACAGCGGCTTGGACACATATTCGACCAGGTTGAACAGGAAGTTCAGCGGCCAGAAAAAGGGGTTGGAACCAAAAGGCGTGCAAGTCAGCTCATGCGTCCAGCCACCGATACCCTTGACCTTGACGTTGTAGAACAGCATGAGGAACCAGACCGACAGGGCCAGTGCAAACGTTGTATTCACATCGGCCGTGGGCACCGGGAACCACTCCGCCTGACCCATCACGTTTGAAGTGAAAAGCGCTATCAGATCGATCGGCACGAATTTCGTTGCGTTCATCAGGAATACCCAGACAAACACGGTCAGTGCCAGCGGACCGACAAACGCGCGATTGCCGTGGAAAATGCCCTTGACCTGATCGTCGACGAATTCGATCAGCATTTCGACAAAAGCCTGGCGTTTGTTCGGCACGCCGGATGTCGCGCCGCGCACCACCCACCACAGCAAGCCGAATCCGACGATGCCGAGAAAAACCGCGGTGAGGAAGGTGTCGAGGTGCAGCGTCCAAAAAGGACCGTCGCCCAGAGAAACCGTACGGTTAGTAAGATGATGACTGATGTAGCTGCTCGGCGTCAGTTCCTGTCCTGCGGCCATCTCTGCTTATCCTGAAATCTTATTCTTTAACCAAAATCGCCATCCGGAACACAATCACCGAAACAGCGAACGAAATAAAAAATGCCGCATGGACGACGTCCTTGTAGGACGTCAGCACCCATCCCAACTGGAACACGATCAACACGATACGGGCGGCTTCTGCCCGAAACAGCGTGCGCAGCGTATTACCCGCTGTTCTGATGCGCTTGCCCGACACCAGTAACGCATACGCAAAATCCGCGATCTGATTTACAAGGCCACCGAGCACCGCAGACGCCGCACCATGCGCGCCGGCAAACACCAAGGCCAGCAGCCCCAATGCCGCCGTGGTGTACACCTGCCAGCGCATTGCTGTGCGCATGGGCCTGCTGTCTATGCGTGCAAACACCCGGAAGGCCCCTGAGCAAACTTGCGAATTTTACTGGTTTGGCCCCTTGGACGTCAAACCGTATTGCGTTGCACCATGCCGACGGTCAGCGGCTCAGACGGGAGATCAGGCGATCAAGATCATCGAGGCTGCTGTAATCGATAACCAGACTGCCTTTGCCTTTGGGTCTGGGTTTGATCTGTACCCGGGTACCGAGCTTTTCGCCGAGGCTTTCCTGCAGCCGCACCACGTCGCGGTCTACCGTCCGGCGCGTGCGGGCGGCTGCTTTGCCGGCTGGCGCGGTCAACACCGCCGTCACGCGCTGTTCCACTTCGCGCACGGACAGCCCTTTTTCAGCGGCTTCATTGGCCAGTTCCAGCTGACGCAGCGCCGGCAACGCCAGCAGTGCGCGCGCATGTCCCATTTCGATACGCCCCTCGCCGAGCAAGACTTTGACCGGTGGCGCCAGTTCCAGCAGGCGGAGCAGATTGGACACCGTTGCACGGGATTTGCCGATGGCGTCAGCAACCGCCTGGTGAGTGAGCTCAAATTCCCGGATTAAGCGCTCAATGCCAGTGGCTTCTTCGAGCGCGTTCAGGTCTTCACGCTGGATATTCTCGATCAGCGCCACGGCAAGTGCCTGCTGATCCGGCACATTGCGTACCAGCACCGGGACGTTGCTCAGCCCGGCAATGCGGGCCGCGCGCCAACGGCGTTCGCCAGCGATAATTTCATGCATGCCGCCACCCACGGGCCGGACCAGTATGGGCTGCATGACGCCCTGTGCCTTGATCGACGACGCCAGCGCGTTCAATGCATCCTGATCCATGCGCGTACGCGGCTGGTATTTGCCTGGTTGCAGCGCGGCAATCGGCAGCGTCGTTACCGCGTCGCTGCTGCTCGATGCACGCGGCGCATCACCGCCCAGCAAAGCATCCAGACCCCGGCCCAAGCCTTTAGCTTTAACCATATTAAACCCTATAAATCAATATGTTAAGTTGTTTTTGCACGATTCAGCATTTCTCCCGCCAATGCCAGATAGGCTTGTGCGCCCTTGGATGTGCGATCAAATTCCAGTGCGGGCAGGCCATGGCTGGGGGCTTCCGCGAGCCGCACATTGCGGGGGATCACCGTGCGATACACCTTGTCGCCGAAATGCTGCATCAATTGTGCGGACACCTGTTGTGCCAGCGTATTGCGCGGATCGTACATGGTCCGCAACAACCCCTCGATTTCGAGGTCAGGATTCAGGTGTTCGCGTACCCGCTTGACGGTGCCGACCAGATCGGACAAACCTTCGAGCGCATAATATTCGCACTGCATCGGAATCATGACCGCCTGCGCAGCCGTCAAGCCGTTCACCGTCAACAGATTCAGGGCCGGCGGACAATCAATCAGGATGAAATCGTATTCAGTTGCGATTTCCTGCAGGGCTTCCTTGAGGCGCGTTTCGCGGTGATCGATATCGACGAGTTCGACCTCGGCGCCGGCCAGTTCACGGTTCGAGGGCAAGACATCGTATCCTGCAGTCGGCGCACGCAGGCGTACATCGGCAATACGTTTCTCGCCCAGCAGCACATGGTAGACGGTTGCCTGCAGGTTTCGTTTGTCGATGCCGCTGCCCATGGTGGCATTCCCCTGGGGATCAAGATCAATCAGCAACACGCGTCGGTGCGTCGCCGCAAGACTTGCAGCCAGATTTACGCCTGTGGTGGTCTTGCCGACGCCTCCCTTTTGATTGGTAATGGCGATGATGCGCGTCGTCATGGTCATGCCGGCTGCAACAGTGCCGCGTGGCGCTCGGCGTCAAGTCCCGGCACCTGCAACGCCACCACATTGCGTAACAGAAAGCTCGGCGGCACCTGCGCCAGCTCTTCGTGCGGGTAGACACCCTTCATCGCGATGACGATGCCGGCGGGCTCACACAGTCTCCCGGCCAAGGTCAGATATTCCCCAAGATCCGAAAAAGCGCGTGATATCACGGTGTTGAACCTGCCGGCTGGAGCCCAGGACTCAACGCGTTCGCAAACGACATCAACATTATCCTGCCCGAGCTCGATGACTGCCTGGCGCAGAAATGTGGTTTTCTTGTGGCTGGCGTCAAGCAGCGTGATGCGCCAGTCCGGCCGCGCCAGTGCCAGCGGAAGTCCCGGGAGACCGGCACCGCTGCCGACGTCAAGCACACGATCACCATGCACATGCGGCAGCACTGAAAGCGAGTCGAGGAGATGGTGGGTCAACATTTTCGCCGGCTCGCGCACCGCCGTCAGGTTATAGGCCTTGTTCCATTTCCCGATCAACGCCAGGTAATCAAGCATGCGCTGCTGTGCCCGGACGGGAACGTTAATACCCAGCGCCGCGATCCCGGCAGCGAGCTCGGTCGCAAGAGTCATGCGCTCTTCTTTAATGCGAGGGCCGCACGCTTCAGGTGTACCAGCAGGACAGAGATCGCCGCCGGTGTTACGCCGGATACGCGTGACGCCTGACCCACAGTTTCAGGTTTTACCTGATTGAGCTTTTGTTGCACCTCGATCGAAAGCCCGCGCACCTGGGCATAATCAAGATCGGGCGGCAGGCGCAACTCCTCCTGCTGGGCGCGATGCTCAATCTCGCTTTGCTGGCGCTCGATGTAGCCCTGATACTTCGCCTGAATCTCGACCTGTTCGGCTACTTGTTCGTCTGCCGTGCCGGGCCCCGCGCCCGGCAAACTCATCAGCGCGGAATACGTAATTTCGGGGCGCCTTAGCAAATCCGCGAGCGCATGCTCTCGTTCGAGCGGTTTACCGAAAGTATTGGCGGCCTGCTCGGGGGACAAGGTCTGCGGATGTATCCAGACAGATTTCAGCCGTTCCTGTTCCTGCGCAATCGCGTCGCGCTTGCGCGCGTAGGCTTCCCAGCGTTGGTCGTCTACAACGCCCAGCCGTCTTCCGGTTTCCGTCAGCCGCAAGTCCGCGTTGTCCTCGCGCAGGGACAAGCGGTATTCGGCGCGGCTGGTGAACATGCGGTAGGGCTCGGATACGCCGCGGGTGATCAAGTCGTCAACCAGCACCCCCAAATAGGCCTCGGCGCGCCCGGGATACCAGCCCTCATGGCCGCCCGCCAGCCGCGCGGCATTGATGCCCGCCAGCAGCCCCTGCGCCGCAGCCTCTTCGTAGCCGGTGGTGCCGTTGATCTGCCCGGCAAAAAACAGCCCGCCAATGGCCTTGGTTTCCAGTGTTGCCTTCAGTCCCCGCGGATCGAAATAGTCATACTCGATGGCATAACCCGGACGGGTGATATGCGCGTTTTCCAGACCCTGGATCGAGCGCACGACGGCGAGCTGCACGTCAAAGGGCAAACTCGTTGATATGCCATTGGGATAATATTCAGAAACCCCCAAGCCTTCGGGTTCGAGAAAAATCTGATGCGAAGACTTGCCGGCAAAACGGTGGATCTTGTCCTCGATGGACGGACAATAACGCGGCCCCACGCCTTCGATGACCCCGGTGAACATGGGCGAGCGGTCCAACCCGCCGCGAATCGCTTCGTGCGTCCGCTCATTGGTATGGGTAATCCAGCAGGACATCTGTTGCGGATGCTGTGCCCTGCGCCCAAGAAACGAGAACACCGGCACAGGGTCGTCGCCCGGCTGCTCGGTCAGTCGCGAAAAATCGATGCTGCGACCGTCAATGCGAGGTGGCGTGCCGGTTTTCAGACGCCCCACCGGCAATTTAAGCTCGCGTAATCGCGCGGCCAGGCTGACGGATGGCTGATCGCCAGCCCGACCACCCTGGTAGTTCTGCAAGCCAACGTGAATCAGCCCGGACAAGAATGTCCCTGCCGTCAATACCACCGTGGCGGCATCGAAACGCAAACCAATCTGGGTCACCACACCGATTACACAATCGCCCTGAACCACCAGATCATCCACAGCCTGCTGGAACACCGAGAGATTCGGCTGCTGTTCAATCCGGCTGCGTATGGCTTGACGGTACAGCACGCGGTCCGCCTGCGCTCGCGTTGCCCGTACCGCCGGCCCTTTACGTGAATTTAGGATACGGAACTGGATCCCGGCATCATCGGTAGCAAGCGCCATTGCTCCGCCCAGCGCGTCAATTTCTTTTACCAGGTGGCCCTTGCCGATACCGCCGATGGACGGGTTGCATGACATCTGCCCCAGCGTTTCAATGCTATGCGTTAGCAACAGCGTACGGCGTCCCATGCGCGCGCTGACAAGCGCCGCTTCGGTGCCGGCATGTCCGCCGCCAACCACAATTACATCAAATTTTTCAGGATATTGCGTCATATTGCGCTGCAGCACCACAAGGCATGCGTATCGCTGTGGTCAGGGCGCGCATCATAGCTCAGTTTGGGCCTGTAGCAACAGTGGGCGCCCTGTTTCCATCCAGATGTTTCACGTGGAACAGCGCAAGAACTGGTCGTTCGCAGCAGTTCATGGTTCCACGTGAAACCACCGAACGATTCGATGTTACTTGCCTATACAAAATTTGGAAAAGATCTCTCCCAGCAATTCATCTGGTGTACAGGTGCCTGTAATACTGCCCAAAGCATCATGTGCCAGCCTTAACTCCTCGGCGTACAACTCCAGGCGATCCGAAAATCCCGCTGCTGTCGCCAAATGAACCCGCGCATTCTGCAGCGCCTCGATGTGCCGAGCCCGTGCACTGAACACGCCTTCGCCTGACGGGTGCCATCCGGCCTGATCCCAGATTGCCTGTTTCAGCAGCTTCATCCCTAGGCCTGTCTTGGCCGAGAGCCAGACTATTTCCCCGGACGGGTTGGGTTCCCGCCTCGGCTCGTCGCCAACAAGGTCAATCTTGTTCATCACCTGTATTCGCGCCAGTCGCGCCGGCAAACGCGCAATAATCGCCTGATCCTCTGCCGACTGGGGTGCCGCCGCATCCGCTACCAGCAGCGCCAGGTCAGCTCGTTCGATCAGCGCCCAGGTCCTGCTGATACCGATGCGCTCAACGACATCAGTCGACTCACGCAAGCCTGCCGTATCAATAATATGCACCGGTATCCCATCAATATCGATCTGCTCGCGAATCGCATCCCGCGTCGTCCCCGGCACGTCAGTAACAATTGCAATGTCGTCACCCGCCAAGGCATTCAACAGACTGGACTTGCCAACATTGGGCGCCCCGACCAGAACGACCTGGATGCCGTCGCGCAGCAGACTGCCTTGCCGGGTCGCCTCCAGAGTCGCCTCGAGTTGTGCGCGGATTGCCGCCAGCTGCTCGTCTGCCCGCGCAGCAGTCAGGAACGAGACCTCTTCCTCCGGAAAATCAAGTGTCGCCTCCAGCAACACCCGCAGGGCGATCACCTTCTCGTTAAGCTGTTGTATTAATTCAGAAAATCTACCCTGCAGCGAGCTGAGGGCGGCACGCGCCGCCAATGTTGTCGACGCGTCGATCAGGTCGGCGACGCCCTCTGCCTGCGTGAGGTCCATGCGCCCGTTGAGATAGGCGCGCTCCGTAAATTCTCCGGGACGGGCCAAT
>JBFKCU010000049.1:0-11261 GCA_041620115.1 Burkholderiales bacterium
ATTGCCGACATCGCTCGAGGGGTGCGTGGCAAGCACGAGCGGATTACGGACCGGCGACTTGCGATCACCCGTGCGTTGACCGAAGCGCGCGCGGGCGACATCGTGCTGATAGCCGGCAAAGGGCACGAGCGTTATCAGGAGATCCGCGGTGTGCGTCGCCGGTACAGCGACGCCGTCGTGGTGCGTACCGCGCTGGCCAGGAGTGCACGGTGATGACCCTGGCACAAGCCGCTACGGTGCTGAACGGCGATCTGCGCGGGGCCGACGTGCGCTTCGACCATGTGTCTACGGACAGCCGGACCGTGAAAGCGGGCGACCTGTTCGTCGCACTGCGCGGCGAGCGATATGACGGCCACCAGTTCATCGCGCAGGCGGCTGCGGCCGGCGCGGTGGCGGCGCTGATTGATCGCGTGCATGCGGCCGCCGACCCGGCACTACCCGTCGCCGCCGTAGCGGACACGACGGCCGCGCTGGCGCAGCTGGCCGCGCACTGGCGCCGGCAGTTCCACATTCCTTTGATTGCCGTGGCGGGGTCGAACGGCAAAACCACGGTCAAGGAAATGATCGCGGCATGCCTGCGCGCGCATTTCGGTGATATCGCCGTACTCGCAACGCGCGGCAACCTCAACAACCATATCGGTCTGCCGCTGACGCTGCTCACTTTGCGCGCGGCGCATCGCGCCGCAGTGGTCGAAATCGGCATGAATCACCCCGGAGAAACGCAGCAGCTGGCTGCAATTGCCGCGCCGACCGTGGCGGTGATCAACAATGCACAGCGCGAGCATCAGGAATTCATGCGTACGGTGGCCGATGTCGCCGCCGAGCATGCGAGTCTCATCCACGCGTTGCCGGCCGACGGCGTAGCCGTGATCAATGCCGACGATGCGCATGCCGCTGCCTGGCGCGAGGCGGCGGGACAGCGTGCCATGCGCGGATTCGGCCTGCACGGACGGCCGGATGTGCGTGCGCAATGCGTGATGAAAGCCGGATCCAGCAGTTTGCGCGTGGTCACACCGGAGGCGGTGGCCGAATTTGACCTGCCGCTCGCGGGGGAACATAACGCGCGCAATGCGCTGGCCGCGATCGCCGCAGTCACGGCGACCGGTGTCCCGCTCGCCGCCTGCGCGCAGGCACTGTCACATTTTGTCGCGGTCAGGGGAAGGCTGCAGGTCAAGGCCGGCAGGCATGGCACGACCCTGATCGACGATACCTATAACGCCAACCCCGACTCGGTGCGTGCCGCCATCGATGCGCTGGCACAGATGCCCGGGCGGCGCTTGCTGGTGCTCGCCGATATGGGCGAGGTCGGCAGTCAGGGCGTCAGCTTTCACGAAGAGGTAGGGGCATACGCGCGCGCGGCCGGGGTGGAGCGCCTGTTTACGCTCGGCGAGCTTGCCGCGGCGTCGGCACGCGCATTCGGTGCCGCTGCCCGCCATTACCCGCGCATTGAGGCGCTGCTGGCGGATGTCGAAAAAGAACTCGGGCCGCAGACCACGCTGCTCGTCAAGGGATCGCGATTCATGCAGATGGAGCGCGTTGTGCGCAGTTTCGAAAAAACGGCTGCGGAGGGTTAGGCGATGCTGCTTGAACTGGCGCAGTGGCTTGAACAGTATGCGCGTGCATTCAACGTGTTCAGTTATCTCACGCTGCGTGCGGTGCTGGCCTGCCTGACGGCGCTGATCATTTCGTTCGTTGTCGGTCCCGGACTGATCCGCAGGCTGACGGTCTATAAGATCGGTCAGTCGGTCCGCGATGACGGGCCGCAGACGCATCTGGCCAAGGCCGGCACCCCGACGATGGGCGGCGCGCTGATACTGGTATCCATTGTCATCACGACCCTGCTCTGGGCTGATCTGCAGAATCGTTTTGTCTGGGTGGTGCTATGGGTGACCGTGGGCTTTGGCGCAGTGGGCTGGATCGATGATTACCGCAAGGTGGTGCACCGCAACCCCAAGGGGTTGCCGGCGCGGGTCAAATTTTTCTGGCAGTCCGTCATCGGTCTGAGCGCGGCCATATTCATTGCCTACTCGACCAATCTGCCGGCGCAGACCGAGTTCATCGTGCCCTTCTTCAAGCAGGTGGCGTATCCGCTGGGGGCTATCGGGTTTATCACCATGACCTATTTCGTCATTGTCGGCACCAGCAATGCCGTCAATTTGACCGACGGGCTCGACGGCCTGGCCATCATGCCTACGGTGATGGTCGGCAGCGCGCTCGGAATATTCGCCTACGTCGCCGGCAATGCAGTGTTCGCCAAGTATCTGTCGTTTCCCTACATCCCGGGCGCCGGGGAGTTGATCATCATCTGCGGTGCGATCGCCGGCGCCGGTCTGGCTTTCCTGTGGTTCAACGCCTATCCGGCGGAGGTATTCATGGGTGATGTCGGTGCGCTGGCGCTGGGCGCGGCACTGGGCACGATCGCCGTGATCGTGCGTCAGGAAATCGTGCTGTTCATCATGGGCGGCGTTTTTGTCGTCGAGACGCTGTCGGTGATGCTGCAGGTGGCTTCATTCAAGCTGACGGGCAAGCGGATATTCCGCATGGCGCCGCTGCACCATCACTACGAACTCAAGGGCTGGAAGGAGAATCAGGTCGTCGTACGCTTCTGGATCATCACGATGATGCTGGTTCTGATCGGTCTGTCGACGCTGAAGCTGCGATGAGATGCGATACGACACGCACACCTCCACTGTTGCGGGAAAGCGGCCGGAAAACCCGGATTTCAGCGCGGTGCTCATCGGCCTTGGCGATGCGGGGTGGTTGCTGATGCTTGATCTGGACGGTGCCCGCGTACTCGTGGTCGGACTCGGCGATACCGGCCTGTCGATGGCGCGCTGGCTGCAGCGCCACGGCGCAAAGGTCAGCGCAACCGACACGCGGCCAACGCCGCCGCATGCCACGACGCTGCGCCGGGAATTGCCGCAGGTGCCGCTGGTGCTCGGCGCTGCGCCCGATGATCAACTGTCCCGTGTCGATATCGTCGCCATAAGTCCGGGGGTGGACCGACGCACCGGCGCGATCGCGCAGGCGGCGCAGCGGGGTGTTCCTGTGGTGGGTGACGTTGAGCTGTTTGCACAGGCGCTGGCGGCTCGGGATGCGGCGCCCCCGGTCCTTGCGATTACCGGCTCCAACGGCAAGAGCACCGTGACCGCGATGGCCGGGATGGTTTGTGTGGCCGCGGGATTGCGCCCGGTGGTTGCCGGCAATATCGGCCTGCCGGTGCTGGACGCGCTGAGCCAGATTGAACGTGATGCGGTCCAGCCCGGCGTATTCGTGCTGGAGCTGTCGAGCTTTCAGCTGGAGAGCACAGCGTCATTGCAGCCGGCCGCGGCGACGGTATTGAATCTTTCCGAAGATCACCTGGATCGTTACGACGGGATGCATGAATACGCTGCTGCAAAAAGCCGGATCTTTGCCGGCGAAGGCTGGCAGGTACTCAACCGGCAGGATACATGGAGCAGCGGCATGGCGCGCCCGGGGCGGCGCGTGGTGACCTTCGGCCTGGATGCGCCAGGGGCTGCGGAAGATTGGGGTCTGGTGAACAGTGCGTCCGGGTTCAGCCTGATGCGCGGCGAAACCGTGCTGGCAGCGGCAGAGACCCTGCAGGTTGCGGGTTTGCACAATGCGGCGAACGCACTGACCGCAGGTGCGCTATGCCGCGCCATCGGTGTCGCCGACGACGCCATCGTCCGCGGCTGGCAGACGTTTGCAGGCCTGCCGCACCGCGTAAAAAATATCAATAAAATCAACAACATAATATTCTACGATGATTCCAAGGGGACCAACGTCGGTGCGACGGTCGCGGCGCTGAGCGGCATGCAGTCGCCGGTGGTGTTGATTGCCGGCGGTGACGGCAAAGGCCAGGACTTTGCACCGCTTGCGGCCGCCGCGCGCGAGAAAGCGCGTGCGGTGGTACTGATCGGACGCGACGCGCCGCGAATCGCTGCCGCCATCGGTGATGACGTTGCCGTGATGCGTGCCACCGATATGGCGCAGGCGGTTGAGCTGGCATACGGCGCGGCGCACGAGGGCGATGCCGTGCTGTTGTCGCCGGCATGCGCGAGTTATGACATGTATCGCAACTATATCCACCGCGCCGAGGTCTTCGCGGCTGCGGTGCTGGCGCTCAAACGGAGCCGGTCATGAGGCCGCGTTATGCCACCGCTAATCAAGGCGCCATCGGTCAGCGCACGGCGGGCACCGACTACGATCGTGAACTGATCTGGATCACCATATTGCTGCTGGCATTCGGGCTGGTGATGGTCTACTCGGCATCCATCGCGACCGCGGAAGCCAGTCGCAGCGCCGGCAACAACACCGCCTATTTCCTCGTGCGACACGCCCTTTATATCCTGATCAGCCTCGTCGCCGCAGTGATTGCCTTCCAGGTGCCGTTGCGCGTGTGGCAGGCGGCCGCGCCGTTCCTGTTCCTGTTCGGATTGGCGCTGCTGGTGCTGGTGCTGGTGCCGGGGATCGGACGGGAAGTCAACGGCAGCCGGCGCTGGCTGTCGCTGTACGTGATCAATCTGCAACCGTCGGAGCTGATGAAGATGTGCGTGCTGCTGTACGCAGCCGATTATGCGGTGCGCAAGGCGGCATTCATGCACAGTCTGCGCCATGGTTTCATGCCGATGCTCAGCGTGATGCTGTTGACGGGCGCGCTGTTGCTGCTTGAACCCGATTTCGGGGCCTTCGCGGTAATCACCGTGATCGCGATGGGCATCCTGTTCCTGGGCGGAATGAACTGGCGGCTTTTTGCTGGCCTGATTGTCATGCTGCTGGCGGGTTTTCTGCTGCTGATCTGGACCAGCCCGTATCGCATGCAGCGCGTGATCGGTTTCATGGACCCGTGGGCCGATCCGTATGGCAAGGGATACCAGCTGTCCCACGCGTTGATTGCATTCGGTCGCGGCGAATGGTTCGGCGTGGGGCTCGGCGGGAGCGTGGAGAAACTGTTCTACCTTCCCGAAGCGCACACCGATTTCCTGCTGGCCGTGATTGCCGAGGAACTCGGTTTTGCAGGCGTGCTGACACTGGTGCTGTTGTTTGCGTGGATCGTCTGGCGCGCATTTGCCATCGGTCGCCGGGCGGCGGACATGGAGCGCCCGTTCCCCGCGCTGGTGGCGCAGGGTATCGGCCTGTGGATCGGCGTGCAGGTCATCATCAACATGGGTGTGAACATGGGCGTGCTGCCGACCAAGGGGCTGACGCTGCCGCTGCTGTCGTTCGGTGGCAGCGCGATCCTGGTGACCTGCTGCGCGCTGGCCATACTGGTGCGCGTCGACTGGGAAAACAGACAGCTTGCACGGGGGTTCACGGTATGACGTTCCGTGCGCTCAAGGCCGAACGCGGAATTGCACCTGCCTGCGGTCTGTTTCGGCGCAGCCAAAACAGACAGCTTGCACGGGGGTTCACGGTATGAGCCGGACCATGATGATCATGGCGGGCGGCACGGGCGGCCATATCTTCCCCGCGCTGGCCGTGGCAGACGTGCTGCGGGACCGCGGCTGGACCATCGTCTGGCTGGGGGCGCGCGGTGGCATGGAGGAGCGGCTGGTGCCGCCGCGTGGCTACGCGACGGTGTGGATCCGATTCGGCGGTGTGCGCGGCAAAGGATGGTTGCGCAAGCTGTTGCTGCCGGCGGCACTGCTGGTTGCATTCTGGCAAAGTGCTGCGGCCATCTTCCGTCACCGTCCCGATGTCGTGCTCGGCATGGGCGGTTATGCGGCATTTCCCGGCGGCATGATGGCGGCGTTGCTGGGCAAACCGCTCGTGATCCATGAGCAGAATGCGGTTCCCGGGCTGTCGAACCGCGTGCTCGCCGGCGTCGCCGATCGCGTGCTCGCGGCATTTCCCGATGCGTTCAACGGACGCGTCGATGTGATCTGGCCGGGGAACCCCGTGCGTGCAGACATCGTCAATCTGCCGTCGCCGGAAGCGCGTTTCGCCAACCGCAGCGGTCCATTGCGTCTGTTTGTGGTAGGCGGCAGCCTGGGGGCCAAGGCGCTGAACGAGATGGTGCCGCAGGCATTGGCGCAGCTGGGAGTGAGCGAACGGCCGGTGGTGACCCACCAGGCCGGAGCAGCGCACGTCGACGCGCTGCGCAAGGCCTATCGTACTGCCGGCGTCGATGCCGAAATTCTCGCGTTCATAGAGAACATGGCGGCACGTTATGGCGAGGCCGACGTGATCATCTGCCGCGCGGGTGCTACGACGGTCGCCGAACTGGCGGTCGCCGGGGTGGGCAGCATCCTGGTGCCGTTTCCCTACGCTGTTGATGATCACCAGACGCGCAATGCGCGTTACCTCGCCGACCGCGGCGCGGCCCTGCTGCTGCCGCAGCGCGAGTTGTCGCCCCGGTCGCTGGCGGATGTGCTGCGCGGACTGACACGCGCAAAACTGCTTGAGATGGCCCGCGCCGCGCGCGCCGCCGGCAAGCCCGATGCCGCGCAGAAGGTCGCCGAGCTGTGCATGGAACTGGTGCCGGCATGAGGGGCGCGACATGAGACACAAGGTCCGGCAGGTTCATTTCGTGGGGATCGGTGGTGTGGGCATGAGCGGCATCGCCGAGGTGCTGCTCAATCTCGGCTACGCGGTCAGCGGCTCCGATTTGAGCGAGACCCATGCGACGCGCCGTCTCGCCGGCATTGGCGCGCAGGTGCGCATCGGTCATGCGGCTGCCAACGTGGCCGAGGCCGATGTCGTGGTCATCTCCAGCGCGGTCAGACCAGACAATCCGGAGGTTGTTGCGGCACGTGCCCGGCACGTACCGGTGGTGCCGCGCGCGTTGATGCTGGCCGAACTGATGCGCTTGAAACAGGGTATCGCGGTTGCGGGCACGCACGGCAAGACCACAACGACCAGTCTCGTTGCCAGCGTTCTTGCCGAGGGCGGACTGGATCCCACGTTCGTCATCGGCGGGCGCCTGGAGAGTGCGGGGGCGCATGCCCGGCTCGGGGCGGGCGAGTTTATTGTTGCCGAAGCCGACGAGTCGGACGCATCGTTTCTGCATCTGCAGCCGGTGATCTCCGTGGTGACGAACATTGATGCTGACCACATGGAGACGTACGAACATTCGATGGACAGACTCAAGCAGGCCTTCGTCGACTTTGTCGAACGGCTGCCGTTCTACGGGGTGGCGGTGTTGTGCAATGACGATGCCAATGTGCGCGCGATCATGCCGCGACTGACCAAGACCGTGGTGACGTACGGCATCGCGGAGGGCGCTCAGGTGCGGGCGCAGGCGGTAGCGGCCGCGGCAGGACAGATGCGTTTGCGTGTGCAGCGCAAGAACGGCAAGCGCCTGCCCGATCTCGATGTCACGCTGAACCTGGCCGGCGTGCACAACGTGCAGAATGCGCTGGCCGCCATTGCGGTCGGCATGGAAGTGGGCGTTGCCGATGAAAAAATCGTCAAGGCCCTGGCCGAATTCAAGGGCGTGGGTCGTCGTTTTGAACGTTGCGGCACGCTGCCCGTAAACGGCGGTTCCATTGATCTGATTGATGATTACGGCCATCACCCGGTGGAAATGGCGGCGACCATCGCGGCGGCGCGCGGCGCCTTTCCCGGACGCCGCCTGATGCTGGCCTTCCAGCCGCACCGCTACACCAGAACACGCGACTGTTTTGAGGACTTTGTGCGCGTCCTGTCTAGCGTTGATGCGCTGTTGTTGACTGACGTCTACGCGGCCGGCGAAGCCCCGATCGTGGCCGCCGACGGCAGAGCGCTCGCGCGCGCGGTGCGTGTAATGGGCAAGGTGGAGCCGGTGTTTGTTGAGGAAGTGGGTGAGCTGCCGGAGGCGATACGCAATGCCGCCAGGGACGGCGATGTGGTGCTGACGATGGGCGCGGGCTCGATCGGCACGGTTGCGGCCCGGCTGATGAAGGATCGTGCGTGAAGACCGGGATCACGCGCTTGAGCGAAAAGCTGACATGGACATGAGCGAATCGAAACGGATGTCAGGGCAGGGACTGCGCGGCGACCTGCGCAGCGATGAATCCATGGCCAGACACGTCAGCTGGCGCGCAGGCGGCAGGGTGAGCCGCAGTTATGCACCGGCCGATCTGGAAGATATGGCCCTGTTCGTGCGCGGGCTGCCGGATGACGAACCCGTGTACGTGGTGGGCCTGGGCAGCAATCTGCTGGTACGGGACGGAGGGTTGAAGGGCACCGTCATATTCACGCACTGGGCCTTGCGCGAAACGAGCGTCAGACAGGTTGACGGCGGCGGAGAGATCGTGGCGCAGGCCGGGGTGGCAAGCCCCAAAGTGGCGCGTCTCGCGGCGCTGCATGATCTTGCCGGCGCGGAATTCCTCGCCGGCATACCGGGCACCATCGGCGGTGCACTGGCGATGAATGCGGGCTGCTACGGTGGCGAGACCTGGAATCTGGTGGCGCAGGTGCAGACCATGGACCGCAGGGGCGCGCTGCATCTGCGCACGCCGCGGGATTATGCAATTGGCTACCGCAGCGTGGTGCGCAGCGGCGGGGCAGAAGAATGGTTCGTATCGGCGACGCTGCGCCTGGCCCATGGCAACGGCGCGCAGTCACGGGTGCGGATCAAGGCGTTGCTGTCGCAACGCATCGCGTCGCAGCCGCTGGGGACTCCCAACGCAGGTTCCGTATTCCGTAATCCGCCGGGCGATCATGCCGCGCGCCTGATCGAAGCCTGCGGGCTCAAGGGCAGGGCAATCGGCGGCGCGACCATTTCCACCCAGCATGCCAATTTCATCGTGAATTCCGGGGGCGCGAGCGCAGCCGATATCGAGGCGCTGATTGAACTCGCGCAGCAGACGGTGCACGCGCGGTTTGGCGTTGAGCTGGAGCGTGAAGTGCAATTGATCGGACAACGGGCTTGAGCGGGAACGGACAGCAGACATGAGCAGCTTCGGAAAAATTGCGGTGCTGATGGGCGGCCGGAGCGCGGAGCGCGAGGTGTCGCTGATGAGCGGCGGCAACGTACTGCAGGCCCTGCTTGCGGCGGGGATGGATGCTCACGCATTCGACCCGGCCGAGCGCGAGATCTTCGAGATCAGGCGCGACGGCTTTGATCGCGTATTCATCGCGCTGCATGGGCGGTATGGCGAGGACGGCACCGTGCAGGGTGCGCTGGAATTGATGGGGATCCCCTACACTGGGAGCGGTGTCATGGCATCGGCGCTGGCGATGGACAAGGTGCGCACGAAAATGATGTGGAAGGCCGCAGAGATTCCAACGCCGCGATTCGAGGTGGTCGATGCCCGCAGCGACTGGGCCGGTGTGGCCTCCCGGCTCGGGCTGCCGCTGATCGTCAAACCCGTCCGCGAAGGCTCGACCATAGGACTGACCAAGGTGACGCGCGCCGGCGATCTGCCCGGGGCTTATGCGCTGGCGGCGGGGCACGACTCCATGGTGATGGCGGAAGAGTTCATCGATGGCGAGGAACTGACCGGGGGTTTTCTCGGTGGCGACGCGTTGCCGCTGATCCGCATCGAGGCGCCGCAGGGTAATTACGATTACCAGAACAAATATTTCAGTGATGCCACGAAATATCACTGCCCGTGCGGACTGGCCGAAGCCGAGGAAGCCGGTATTCGCAGCCTGGTCATGAAAAGTGCCGCGGTGCTCGGTTGCGCGGGCTGGGGGCGCGCGGATCTGATTCGCAGGCCTGACGGCAGCGTGCAGTTTCTGGAAATGAACACTTCGCCCGGAATGACCGGACACAGCCTGGTGCCGATGGCTGCGCGACAGGCAGGTCTGTCATTCACCCAGCTGGTGCTGCGAATTCTGGAGCTCGCCCATGTGGGATAAGCCCGCCGCGCTGAATATGCTGACCGACCTGCTGTTGGTGACGGCATTGCTGGGATTGCTCTACGCAGGCATGACTTATGTCGTGCGATTGCCGGTCTTCCCGGTGCAGGAGGTCCGCGTAGCAACGCCGCTGAAGCATGTTACCCGTGAGCAGATTGATGCCATCGTCCGCCGCGAGGTGCGCGGCACGTTCTTTACGCTGCAGCTCGGAACCGTGCGTACCGCCCTGGAAAAGCTGCCGTGGGTGCGCCGGGCGGAAGTACGCCGGCACTGGCCGGGTCGGCTGGAGATCGCGCTGATGGAGCACGATCCGCTAGCGCGCTGGGGCAAGGGTGCAATGGTTAATGCGCAGGGCGAGGTGTTTGAAGCGGCGTTCGACGGGGCGCTGCCGGTGTTCAACGGCCCCGCGGGGGCGGCCAAGGAAATGGCCATTCAGTATGACCACTTCAGGCGCAGTCTTGCCGCGATCGACAAGATACCCCTTGAGATCAATGTATCGCCACGACGGGCCTGGCAGGTGCGGCTGAACGATGGCGTGACTCTGGATCTCGGGCGCGAGCATGTGGAGGAGCGGCTGCGGCGTTTTGTCGTCACCTATCCGCGGACGATTGCGCGCATGAAGCAGCCGGTTGACCGGGTCGACTTGCGTTATGCCAACGGTTTTGCGGTGCGGGTGCCGGGTTTGCCTCCGGCGGTTGATGCGCCGGGCAAGCGCGGTGTTTAGGAAACGACGGAGATTATGAGCTCGAACAGAGAAAACAAGAGGCTGGTGGTAGGGCTGGATATCGGCACGTCGAAGATTGTGGCGATCGTCGCCGAGCTCAAGCCCGAGGGCGGATTTGAAATCATCGGCATGGGCAGCCATCAGTCGCGCGGTTTGAAGAAAGGCGTGGTCGTCAACATCGAAACCACGGTCAATGCGATCCAGCGCGCGCTGGAAGAGGCCGAGCTGATGGCGGACTGCAAGATCCGCGAGGTTTATACGGGCATTGCCGGCAACCACATCAAGAGCTTCAACTCGCAGGGCATGGTTGCCATCAAGGACAAGGAAGTCACGCAGATGGATATCGATCGTGTGATCGAAACCGCCAAGGCGGTGCAGATCCCGAACGATCAGCAGATTCTCCACGTGCTCAACCAGGAATTCATCATCGACGGACAGGAGGATGTGCGTGAACCGCTGGGCATGTCCGGGGTGCGTCTGGAGGTGAAGGTGCACATCGTCACGGGTGCAGTGTCGGCCGCGCAGAACATCATCAAGTGCGTGCGTCGTTGCGGTCTCGAAGTCAATGACCTGATCCTGCAGCCGCTGGCATCGTCCGTTGCTGTGCTGTCAGAGGACGAGAAGGATCTGGGCGTGTGCCTGGTCGACATCGGCGGCGGTACCACCGACATGGCGGTGTTCACCCACGGTGCGATCCGCCACACCGCGGTGATCCCCATAGCCGGCGACCAGATCACCAATGACATTG
>JBFKCU010000050.1:0-11154 GCA_041620115.1 Burkholderiales bacterium
CTGGGACGCAACGCCTTCACCAGCGCCAACAAGGCGGCGCCCCAGGCCGACGTCATCATCGCCATCGGCGCGCACTTCGACGTGTTCTCGACCATGTACAAGTACGGCATTTTCAGCGAGCGCGCACAGATCATTCACCAGACCTCGGCCCCCGGTCAGATCGGCATCGTGTTCCCGGTCGCGCTGGGCATCGCGGGTTCTGCAAGCAGCTTCATCCATGGCCTTGCTGAACGTGCCGCCAAAGGCAAGGCACGCAAACCCTGGGTCGATGTGGCCAGAGCGCGCGCCGATTACGATGCCGAAATCAAGGCCATACTCAAGCCGCAGGCCGAACCGATCCAGCCGCAGTTCGTCGCCCACATGATCCGCAAGGTGCTGCCCGAGAACGGCATTCTGGTCGTCGACGCCGGCAACGGCGGCAAGCATGTGCGCAGCTATTTCAAGAGCTACGAACCCGATACCTTCATGTGCATGGACGACTGGGCCTCCGTCGGCGGCTCGTTTCCGATTGCCCTCGGCGCCAAACTCGCCAGGCCCGACCGCCCGGTGCTGTGTGCGTCCGGCGACATGGGCGCGATGTGCAACATCGGCGAACTCGAAACCGCCGTGCGCGAAAACATTGCGGTGGTCTACGTGATCTTCAACGACCAGGGACTGGGCAACGAACGCGCGTTCCAGAACGAGCATTTCGGCGGCCGTTATTTCGCCGTTGATTACAAGAATCCGGACTTCGGCGCACTGGCCGGGGTGTTCGGCGCGCACGGCGAGCACGTCACGCGGCCGGGCGATCTCGAAGGCGCCATCCAGCGCGCGCTGGCCAGCGGCAAGCCCGCCATCGTCGACGTGATGATCGACCAGAACATGCTGGCGCCGGTGGTGCACAAAGCCTGACCATGCAACACGCCGACTCCGGATTCACCGCAGTCCCGGCAGGAAGAAACCGACCCCGACCAGTTTTCGTCACCCGGGAATTCGAATGACCATGCTGATGGCAGATGTTACGCTGCCGTATCCATCAGTCATTCTGCAGGGACGAACGGAGAGTTGAATGAAAGCACCTGATCCGGCGAATGAAGCCGAAAGGCTCAAAGAGCTTCAGGAATATCAGATTCTCGACACTGCGCCGGAAGGTGAGTTCGATGACCTCGTCCTGCTCGCTTCGAAGATCTGCGGCACGCCCATTGCATTGATGTCGCTGATCGACACGCAACGCCAGTATTTCAAGTCCCGCGTTGGCCTGGACGCAACAGAGACGCCACGTGATGTTGCGTTCTGCGCACACGCCATCCTGCAGGAAGACTTGATGGTCGTCCCCGACGCGACCAAGGACAAGCGTTTTGCCGACAATCCCCTGGTTACTGCGGACCCGAATATCCGCTTTTATGCGGGCGCCCCGCTGATCACGCCCTCCGGCCGCGCCATGGGCACGCTTTGCGTGATCGACCGCGTTCCGCGGACATTGAATGAGTCACAGCGGGAAGCGTTGCAGGCGCTCGGTCGGCAGGTCGTGGCACAGCTGCGACTGCGTAAAGCGAAAGCGCAAACCGAACGCGAGAACAAGGCAAAAAGCGAGTTACTGGACAAATTGCACATCGAGCAGGAACGATCGGACCGGCTGCTGTTAAGCCTGTTCCCCAAATCAATTGCAGAAAGGCTGAAGACCGGATCGACCGACTGCATTGCTGATGAGTATTCCGACGTGACCATGCTTTTTGCCAGCGTCCAGGATTTCTGGCATATCGCGGGAACCGGACCGCCGGCGCAATTCATCGAGATCCTGAACAAGGTGTTTTCGTTGTTCGACCGCCTGGCGGAGCAGTATGGCGTGCAGAAAATCAAGACCATCGGCGACACCTACATGGCCGTGGCCGGGCTCCCGGAATCGTGTTCCGATCATGCGCAGCGCATTGCCGAAATGGCATTGTGCATGCAGCGCGAGATCGCAACCGTCGACGCCGGCGCCCGCAAGACGTTCAGGCTGCGGATCGGCATACACTCCGGCTCCGTCATTGCCGGCGTCGTCGGCATCAATAAACTTGCCTATGATCTATGGGGCCCGGCGGTCAATCTCGCCAGTCAGATGGAATCCTCCGGCGTCGCCGGCAGCATCCATGTCAGTGCAGCGACACATGCCTTGCTCGAAAGCGAATATTTATTCGAGCCGCGCGGGGAATTCTACGTCCAGGGTCAGGGTGAAATTTCGACGTACATGCTCAGGGGCCGCGGCGCCGGCTAATTTCCTCCAGCAACATCCGGGCGCGAAGGCGGGCGCCGTCATCCCGGGCTTGGTCTGCCGCCGACAGACTGGATGCGAGAAATGTCCTGGCGGCGTCAGTATCGCCACGACCGTCCAGACTGCGCGCGGCGAGGTAAAACCGGTCCGCGGCCAGCGCCGGCTGGCCTGACGCAAGATACGCTTCCGCAGCCCGTGCAAGCGCGTGGCTCATGTCGCGATATCGGTGCGCCAGTCGCAGGAACTCCGCTTCGGCTTCAAAAAATTCCGCTGCATCCACGACCCTGCCTTCCAGTCGGGCGATGGTGCCCCGGAGCTTCGCCAGATCCGCGCGAACTGGCATTGAGAGCACGGCCGGTGTGGCCAGCTTCTCGACTGCCTGAAGTTCGACTTTCGCGGCATGGACGCCCGCGGTCTCGCAAAAAATCTGTCCGCGCAGTATCCGCGCCTGTAAGGCCAGTGCCGGCTCGGCCTTCATGCCGACCACTTCATCGATCAGCCGTTGCGCTTCCGGTATCTGCTGCTGAAAATACGCGACCTTTGCCCGCAGCAGCTGAATGTCCGTGGTGCCGGATGACGCACGACCCGCATCGTAATGCGCCTGACGCAGCAAGCGGTCGGCCGCAGCGTATTGCCCGAGGCCGACCTCGCTTACGGCCAGATTGAATGCCGCGTCCGCAGCCAGCGCAGCATCATTGATGGCACGGGCACGCGTCAGTGCGCGACGATAAAGCTGCTGCGCCAGTGCATAGTCCCCCTGTTCATATGCGATCCGGGCAGCCGATGATGCCTGCAGTGCAACCACATCTCCGCGCGCCTCACGCTCCGGCAGGGGCGACGCACAGGATGCGCACAGGCAGACCAATAGTGCGGAAGTGACGCGCACTGCAGCGCTGTGGTCGAAAGTCACCGATCGGTCCCCACGTACTCGCTGCTCAAGCGGTTCGCACTCGCTTCAGGCACCATATTGCCCCGCACCAGCCAGCTGCGCTGCACGCCTTCGGTCAGACGCTGAATCTGTCGCAGGGTTTCCTGACTTTGCAGCAATACTCCGGGCAGCGTGTCGATCACCTCCCTGACCGACTTTTCCAGTTCCGGCAGCGCCGCGGAAGACGCACGAATATTCTTTGCAATGGCGACCGTGTCCGCCCCGGCCTGCGGCAGCTGCTCGGCAAACGCACGCGTTGCCTTCAGTGTCGCCTGCAGCTCGTCCAGGGCCGCATTGATTTTCGGCAGCGCCTCACGCATCCCGGCAGCCGCCTTCGGATCGGACAACAACATCCCGGCCAGACTGTCGCCTTTCTCCAGAGCCGCCCCCGCCCGATTAAAGTGCTGCAGCGCCTGACGCAGATCGCCTTGCTGCCCGCGCAGATCTTCCGCCAACAATGCATATTGTGAAATAGCGCTGCGTATTTCCTTGATCGCAGGCAGCGCTTCGTCGCGAATTGCCGCCAGCGTTTCATCCATCAGCTGCGTCGGCGCCTTGTCCGCAGTGCTCTTGAGCATTCCCTCACGCTCAGACAGCGGCGCACCGTCGCCGCGCGTAATTTCGATCGCTGCATCACCGATGCCAAGCGGCTTGCGAATAATCGCCGTTGAATCGGTACGCACAAACCGGATGAAGTTTCCGCGTATGCTTACGCGCGCAATCATGTCGCCCGCCTCCGTGACCACGATGTCATCGACCGAGCCGACGACCGAGCCGAGGATCTGGACATCGCTGCCCTGGCGCAATCCCAGCGAGCCTTCCGGCGGCAACTGGATGGCCAGCGTGCGGGTCGGCGCAAACCACCCCTGCGTTTTTGGACCGAGAAGTATGGCCCCCACCAGAATCGCAACGGCCAGAAGAATGAATAAGCCGACGATTTCGTTCACGCGCCTGACTTTCAGGGACTTGGGCATGACTGATCTCCAGGTAAAAGACTCATCTGCGATCCCGTCATCGCATAACGATTGGTCGCTTTGATGCCGGGATCGTTCCATACCTCCCAGTCATCCGTAGTCCACAACACCGCCGCGCCACGCGCCAGTGCTGCACGCACACTCGCCATCAACGCCGGCATGATCTCGGGATAGATGCCGGCTGTTGGCCGTTCAAGTATCAGCAACTCGGGTTGGCCCATAAACGCGCGCGCGCATGCCGCACGACGCAGGTCGGCCGCATTCATCCCCGAGGGTTTGCCTTGCGGCAGCCCCGGCAGGGAAAACCGCCTGGACAGTTCCGACGCTTCATCGCGTATGGCTGAATCGGTACGCCGCGTGTGGTGCCGCTGCGACAACGTAATGTTGTCGTCCATATCGAGTTCACCGATCCAGCCCGCCCCGTCGAAAACGCGGCCGATCCTGGCGCGTGCTGACAGCCTGGCGTCTTCATCGAGCGAGGTCCAGGACTCACCGAGAAACGACACACTACCGTGGCTGGGCTCGATCAGACCTTGCGCGGCGTCCGCCAGCGGCAGGAAACGATGCCCTGTTTCCAGCTGCACAAGCATTAATTCCGAGCGCTGCAATCGAAAACTGACCTGCCAGATAGCGGTATCGTACAAATGGCCACCATCAACGGTCGCCTGCCGGAATTCAAGCACCGGATGCACCGGGTCTGACTCGTTCGCTGGGGATCCCCGAATAGACAGGTTCACGAATACGTCGCTATCGAAATCAGCGTGCAAACGCCGAACAAGGCAACGACCGAACGCTGCACGGCAATCCGGGAGGCGCGCGGGATCGACGCCGTCCTGTCACCGGCACCGAGCCCCTCGGCGCATGAAATACAGCCGGTCAGCATTGCCGGCACTGTGCTCTTCAGCAGCATGCTCACAACGTCGACCAGCGTAATCGCGCCTAGCGTTTCCTGGCTGAAATCCCAGAATGTTCCGGTTTTGGTGTCGGTCCATTGCCCAAACACGTAGACACTGAGAATCGCGCAGGCAGTGAAAATCAAAGTCAGGCAGAGTGCCGAGAGTGTCAGGGCAAGCACGCGCGGGACGACAAAATATCCCACTAAATCGAGGCCCTGCCCCTCAGCCACGCGATCTTCACCCGCCACGTGGACCAGTGCGAGTTCCGTTGCGATGGTGCTGCCGCTACGCGCAATCAATACCAGATTGACCAGGATCGGTGCCAGTTCCCTGACCACAACGGCCACCAGCAGGGGCCCGAGCAACTGTGACTGAAACACGCTGCCCAGCCAAACCTGATACTGAACCACGAGCAAGACACCCAGCGCAATCGCAAGAAACCCGACGATTCCCACTGCATGTGCGCCGCATAACACCATCTGCCGGGCGAAGGCCTGGCGAACCGTTCGCCGCCAGTAGGATGGTCGCAGCATCGCCATCTGTACGGCCGCGACGATCGCGGCCGTCTGCAAAACCTTATCAAGCTGATTCCGCGCGCCCTCGCCGACAAAAGCGGAAAAATCCATCGCGGGGCGCATGCGTGTGGCAATCAGGCGTATCAGCGCGGGGCCATTAATCATGAAATTTGAATTCGCAATGACAAAAAAGGCGCAATAAAGTCTGCTGTTCATTGTAGCGCCGTCCCGCAACAGAGGTTCCTTTTCGCCGCCGCGCCATTGATAACGAAAGATCCGGAAGCTCGGCAGTGAATCAGTGGCGCAGGCCGGCGTCTGTTGCGGGCGCCGATTTCAATACAAAAACGACATGCCCGGGATCACCACATTGCGGACTTATTGTCGCATCCGGCTTGCGCTCGCAAAAACATAGGCGTAATAGTTAAAACACAAAGCGGACTTGGCAGCGCCCGCGGCTGCATGCGCAACGCGAATGCGGCAGAAGAAACGGTCACACACAGGATCCCATGGCAGAACAGCAACCCGACAGCACAGGCCGCGGTACGGGGGACGGCGCCAGCCGCTCCGGCGCAAAGCCGCGCGTGCGCCGCAAGTCGTGGCTGCTGCTCATCATCGGGCTGGCGCTGCTCGCGTGGATGGTGCACTGGGCCTGGTTTCGCTGGACCCACGTCTATATCGACGACGCGCGCATCGACGGCGAGGTCGTCACGCTGTCCAGCCGCGTATCGGGCGTGATCACCGCGTTGCCGGTGATCCAGGGTGAAGTGGTCAAGCAGGGCGACCTGCTGTTCAAGATCGACGATCGTGACGCGCAGCTGCAGCGCGAGGTGCTGGTTGCACGCCTGAATGCCATTGAAAACCAGATGGCGGTGGTCGGCGTGCGCACCGGCCAGGTCGACCAGGAGACGCGTGGCAAGTTCCAGAGTGAAACCCACCGGCTCAAGGCCGCGGAGGCCGAAGCCGCAGCACTGGAACTGCAACTGAAACAGGCGCGCGAGGATTACGAACGCGCACGCGAACTGGCCGCATCGAAATGGCTGTCGCCGCAGGCCATGGAGCGCGCCCGCACCGCGTGGCAGCAGGCCGGGGAGAACCACCGCAAGGCGCTGGCGGAAATCGCCGCCGTGCGCGGCACGCTCGCCGCCGCGGGCGGCAGCCGGCGTGAGCTGCAGGTCATGGCCAGCCAGCGCGAAGTGCTTGCGCGCCAGGCTGATGAAATCCGCGCCGAAATCCGCCGCCAGGATGTCGACATCGGTAATCGCACCGTCGTCAGCCCCGAGGACGGCCGCGTCGTCATGACGTTCGTCAACAAGGGCGAACATGTCTCCGAAGGCCAGCGCATCCTGATGTTCCACAACCCCGACCGCATCTGGGTGCAGGCGAACGTCAAGGAAACCGACGTCGCGCGGCTCAAGCCGGGCATGAAAGCCGACATCAAGGTCGATGCCTATCCCGACCGGGTATTCGAAGGCGAAGTCTTCCGCATCGGGCGTGCAGCCACCAGCAAGTTCGCGCTGCTGCCCGACCCCAATCCCAGCGGCAACTTCACCAAGATCACCCAGCGCCTGCCGGTCCGCATCCACCTCTCGCAGAAAGACCCCGTGCTGCGCCCCGGCATGATGGTCGAGGTGCACATTGCCACGCGCCGCGACGACTGAGGAACTGTTCGAACGCTACGGGCCCGCGTACCGCTGGCTCGCGACGTTCACGGTGATGGTCGGTACGATTTCGGCGGTGCT
Source organism: Burkholderiales bacterium (assembly GCA_041620115.1). GTDB lineage: Bacteria > Pseudomonadota > Gammaproteobacteria > Burkholderiales > SG8-41. The sequence continues at coordinate 7,286 of JBFKCU010000050.1, forward strand.
CACCACCACCAGCGTCAACGTCGCCATCCCCGACATCATGGGCGCGTTCGGCATCGGCCAGGACCGCGCACAGTGGCTTTCCACCGGCACGCTCGCCGCGATGACGGTGGGCATGCTGCTCAACGCCTGGGTCATGCAGAACTTCGGCCAGCGCAACACCTTCATCGGCGCACTCGCGCTGTTCATCGGCGCGCTGCTGCTCGCCGGTGTGGCCCCCAACGAGGACGTGCTGATCTTCGCGCGCGTCGTGCAGGGCGCGGTGGCCGGCCTGCTGCAGCCGCTGGCGATGTACACGCTGTTCCGCGTGTTTCCGCCGAACCAGCGCGGCGCGGCGATGGGTTTCTTCGGCATGAGCGTCATACTCGGTCCCGCCATCGGCCCGACGCTGGGCGGCGTGCTGATCGACCTGTTCAACTGGCGCTTCATATTCTTCGTGCCCATGGGCGTGAGCGCCCTGGCCATGCTGATGGGCAGCGCGTTCCTGCCGGGACGCGAGGATGACGGCGAGCGCATACGCTTCGACGGGGTCGGCTTCGTGCTGCTGTCCGTAGCAATCGCCACCGCACTGACGGCCCTGTCGAACGGCCAGCGCGAAGGCTGGCAATCGGACTACGTGCTCGCCCTCGCTGCAATCTCGCTGTCGAGCGGCGTGGCCTTCATCGCGTGGTCTTTGCATGTCGATGACCCGCTGGTCGACCTGCGGGTGTTCAGCAACCCCCGGTTCGCCGCTGCCGCGGCGGTCGCGGTGATCTACGGTGCGGGCATCTTCGGCTCGACCTACCTGGTGCCGCTGTTCGTGCAGACCGTGCAGCACGCGACACCGCTGGCGGCCGGACTGCTGTTGATGCCCGCCGGCCTGGTCATGGGCATACTGATGCCGCTCGGCGGTTACATGAGCGACCGCATTTCGCCGACGATCCTGATCATGTCCGGATTGCTCTTTTTTGCGATATCCGCATTCTGGCTGGCCGGTGTGGATACCAACATGCCGTTCTGGACCATCGCCTTCTCCGTTGTACTCTCGCGCATCGGCATGTCCATGATCAAGCCGGCGCTGAATGTCACCGCACTGCGCGCGCTCACGCCGGAGCAGCTGAGCCAGGGCTCGGGCATGATCAATTTCGCGCGCCAGATCGGCGGCGCCTTTGGCGTCAACCTGCTCTCGGTGATCCTCGACCGGCGCACCTTCTTCCACAGCGACACCATCACCGCGCTGCAGACATCGGCCAACTCCGCGACCCTGGAGCTGCTGCGCCAGATGGAAACACTGCTTGCCCGCGCGGGCGTGCCCGAAAATCTGCAGGGCCCCGGCGCGCTCGAATACCTGGGCAGAGTGATCTATGCGCAGGCCTACACCATGGGTTTCCGCGACAGCTTCCTGCTGGTTGGCGCCGTCTACGTACTGGCGATGATCCCTGCGTGGATCATGGCGCGCGCCAACCCCGGGCCCGCCCGGCAATCGGCGGGCTGACGATCACGCGGCCTGGCGGGTCAGTCCGCATCGGCTCGGGGCAAACTTTCCGTGGCATCTGCCCTCTAATCGTTTGAGGCATCTCCTGTCCTCCCTTTGCTGCATGGCAACACGGCGATGCCCCTGTTACGCGTCTGCCCATACTCCAAGGAGGCACGCCATGAAACGTCTCTATTTCCTGGTTCCCAACCGGTCCGTTGCGAAGGCGATCGTTGATGACCTGCTGCTCGCCCGACTGGAGGAACGCCATATCCATGTGCTGGCCAAGCGCGGCACGCCGATGGACAACCTGCCGGAAGCGTCAGTCATGCAGAAAACCGACTTCGTCCCCGCGACGCAGCGTGGCGTCGCCATCGGCGCCGCCGCCGGCGCCCTGGGCGGCGTAGCGGTGCTGGCGCTGCCGCTCGCCACCAGCCACATTGCCGGTGGCATCGTCCTCGCCGGCATGCTGGTAGGCGCGGGCCTCGGCGCCTGGTTCGGCGGCATGGCGGGCATGAGCGCCGGCAATTCGCGCCTGCAGAAATTCGCCCCTGCCATCGAAAAAGGCGAATTCCTGATGATGGTCGACGTGCCGATGGGCCGCGTCGCCGAGTTCGAGCAACTGGTCAAGAGCCACCACCCGGAAGTCGATGCCCGGGGCGTCGAACCCATCATCCCGGCATTTCCGTAGTCAATTCTCCGCAACCGGATTTCGTGCCGGGCGCCGCCGACACAGGCGGCGCCCGTGGTGTATTCCATGCGCATTGCATATTACTTCGTAATGCAAAAACAAACTCGCGGCGTCGCCCCTTTTCATTTTCCTGCGTGCATAATGTCTGCCGCCTCGGTGGGGAGGCAACCTTGACTCGTCACCATTCCGGAGGAATCCATGTATCGCACCGTCATCGCCGCAGTCGCCTGTGCCCTGACCCTGTCCGCCCTGCCTGTCGCAGCCCAGGAGAAACCCGCCGCAGCACCGGCCCGGCCGCAGTTTGAAACCACCAAGGTCGAAGGCACGGACAATGTCTACGTGTTTCGTTTCGGCAACCACCAGGCCATGTTCGTCGTCACGTCCGACGGCGTCATTGCCACCGACCCGATCGGCTACGGCCGGCCGCACGCAGTCACCACGTACCTCGACGAAATCAGGAAAGTCACTGACAAGCCGGTCAAGTACCTGATCTACAGCCATCACCATTACGATCACATCGCGGGCGGCCAGCCGTTCAAGGATGCGGGCGCGAGAATCATCGCGCACAAACGCGCGAAGGAGCGGCTCGAAATCATCAAGGATCCGCACACGCCGCTGCCTGACGAAGTCATGGACAAGCAGAAGACCATCAAGCTCGGCGGCACCACGCTCGAACTCAGCTACCACGGCCTCAACCACTCCGACAGCACCATTGTCATGCGCCTGCCGAAGGAGAAAATCATTTTCCTCGTCGACACCCTGCCCGTGGGCTCGGTGCCGGGCCGCGGCATGATCGACTTTTACCCGCTGGAAAACGAAGTCTTCATGAAGGAAATCCTCGCGATGGACTGGGAGCGCATGATCCCCGGCCATCCGGGGCCCGGCGGCCGCCTCGGCACCAAGGAGGATGTGAAGAACCTGCAGGAGTTCTTCCAGTACGCCTCGGACACCGTCAAGGCGGCCGCGCGTGAAGGCAAGTGCTGGGAGCCGGCCGAGAAGGAAGTCACGCTGCCCAAGTACGAGAACTGGCCCGGCTACAAGAACAACCTGCAGTTCGTGATCCGCCGCTACTGCGGCCTGTGGGGTCGCGGCACCTGAGTGCGCAACGCCGGCCTGCGCGACATTATTGATTAAAAAAAACCCCGCTGCGGCGGGGTTTTTTATTCCGGCCGGATATCGCTCTTGCGGATCAGCGCCTCGAACCGCAGGTATTCCTCCTGCATGTGGCGCATGAATCCGTCCGGCGTGCTCTCGGGCGTGGACTCCGCGCCCTGGTACATGAAACGCTTGCGCAGGGATGACGTGCGCAGCGCGCGCACGATATCGCCATGCAACTGCTCGACGATGCGCCGCGGCGTGCCGGTGGGCGCCACGATGCCCGACCAGCTGTCGAACTGCGCGTCGGGCAGGCCGAGTTCGGCGATCGCCGGCACATCGGGCAGCACCGAACTGCGCGCCGGCGTCATTACCGCCAGTGCGCGCAGCCGGCCTTCCTGCAACGGTGCGCGCACCGCCGGCAGGGTCAGCACGGCGTAATGCACGCGCCCCAGGCCCATCTCGACAAAGGTATGCGTCACCGCGCGAAACGGCACATGCACCGCATGGATGCCCAGCGCGCGGGAGAACACTTCGCCGGCCAGGTGCGATGCCGAGCCGATGCCGAGCGAGGCGTAATTCAATTCACCCGGCCGCACGCGCGCGTAGCCGACGAACTGCGGCGCCGTGCGC
>JBFKCU010000051.1:0-11101 GCA_041620115.1 Burkholderiales bacterium
GAATACGCGGAACAGATGCTGACGGTGCTGACCGCCGAGACCGGCCTGGCCAACACGGCCGCCACCTACGCCGAGCGCCCCGCCTATCGCCCGCAAACCAAGTTTGAAACCCGCGGCCTGAAACTCGGGCATGGCGTCTGGGACCTCGTATTCCGCAGGCGCCCATAAAAAACGGCAGCCCGCGGGCTGCCGTCTCGTCGATGCCGGAAGCGTGTTACTGCGTTCCGCTGATCTTGGCGTCGCGAATGACGTCGCCCCAGAGCTTGCGCTCGGACTGGATAAAGGCCGCAAACTGCTCGGGCGGCGTATAGACGGCCTCGATGGCCATGATCCCCAGGTTTTTCTTGACCTCGGCGTCGCTCAGCGCGCGCCCCAGGTCGGTCGAGACCTTGTCGATGATCGGCTTAGACACGCCGGCTGGAAACATGATGCCCCACCAGTTGGCGGCGGCAAAACCCTTGATGCCCTCCTCCGCCAGCGTCGGCAGCTCCGGCGTGAACGGCGTGCGCTCCGCGCTGGTGACTGCGAGCGCCTTCAGCTTGCCCGCCTTGAGATTGCCCATCACCGGCGGCGCATCGGAAAACATCATCATGATGTGCCCGCCCTGTACCGCCGCAATCGAATACACGCCGCCCTGATAGGGCACGGTCACGATATCCACCTTGGCCATGCGTTTGAACATCTCGCCGATGAGATGGGACATGCTGCCAGCGCCGCTGGTGGCGTAAGTCATGCCCGGATTCTTTTTCGCCAGTGCAACCAGCTCACGGACGTTCTTCACCGGCAGGGTATTCGGTATCACCAGTATGTTCGCGGCACGTGTGATCTGGGACACCGGCACGAAGTCCTTGTCGACGTTGTAATTGACCTTGTTCAGCAGCGGGTTCGCCAGGACCGGACCGAAATTCCCGAGAAGAAACGTATAGCCGTCAGGCGCCTGCTTGGCAGCATATTCCATGCCGACAGCACCGGCTGCCCCCGGCCGCGACTCAACCAGAACCTGCTGGCCCCAGAGTTCGGTCAGCTTCTTGCCGATGATGCGCGCCATCACATCCGAACTGCCACCGGCCGGATAAGTCACGACAAATCGCACCGGTTTGTTGGGATAAGCCTGCGCCTGTGCGGCGCCGCTCGCCAGCACGCCTAACACCACCAGCGACGCCATCACGCTACGCGAAAAATGGATCATTGAACCTCCTTTGGACACTGCGTTATAGATTTTTTAACTGGGGACTGTTCGCGCGCGGATCCGGTGCTGCGAAGCAGAAACCTTATCTATTCTAGCCCGAGATTACGGAAACGCAACGCCCGGCCGCGCGCGTCAGGCAAGAAACAATCCGATCAGATCGTTCAGAAAACGCCGTCCCAGCAACGTCGGCACGACGCGCTGATGATCACGTGTGATCAGCCCGCGCGCCTCAGCCTGCTCGAGCATCGGCAGCATCCGCGTCAGCTCTATCCCGGTGCGCGCCGCAAACAATTCCAGATCAAACCCCGCATTCAGCCGCAGCGCATTCATCATGAATTCGCCCGGCAGTTCGATGGCTGTTACGTCACGCCGTTCGTTCACCGCCGCCGCACGGCCGGCACGCGCCAGAAAGGCCTTCGGCTGGCGGGTACGGGATTCTCTTAATACATTGTTTTTAAGTGATATTTTGCTATGCGCACCGGCACCTATGCCGAGATAGTCGCCGAACGTCCAGTAATTGAGGTTATGTCGGCTCTGCCGGCCGGCACGCGCGAAGGCCGAGGTTTCATAGTGTTCATAACCCGCGGCAGCCAGTTGCCGTTCCACCCCCGCCTGCATGTCAGCCGCCGTGTCGTCGTCGGGCACGACCGGCGGATAGCGGTGGAAATACGTGTTCGGCTCTATGGTCAGGTGATACGCGCTGACATGCTGCGGCGCATAAGCAACGGCAGCCGCGATATCCGCTTCGGCCTCGGCCGGCGTCTGCCCGGGCAGGCCGTACATCAGGTCAAGATTGACGTTGCCGAAAGTATGCAGCGCAAGTTCGGCCGCACGGCGCGCCTCATCGGCGCCATGAATGCGTCCGAGCGCGGCGAGGTGGCGGTCATTGAAGCTTTGTACGCCCAGTGACAGGCGGTTGATGCCCGCCGCGCGAAAGCCGGCGAACTTATCCGCTTCCACGGTTCCGGGATTGGCTTCCAGCGTGACCTCGGCATCCGCGGCCAGGGGCAGACGCGCACGCACGCCTGACAATAACGCGTCGAGCGCGCGCACCGACAACAGGCTGGGCGTGCCGCCGCCGATGAAAATCGTCAGCACCGGACGCCCCCAGACCTGCGGCAGGGCCATCTCGAGATCCGCCATCAGCGCGGCGACGTATTCATCCTCCGGCAGCGCGCCGCGCGCTTCATGCGAATTGAAATCGCAGTACGGGCATTTGCGTACGCACCAGGGCACGTGGATGTACAGTGACAGCGGCGGCAGCACCGCGAAACGCGGTCCCGCCTGCAGCCGGATCGGTGCGACGGCCGTCACGGGCTGTCACACCGGTACACCGCGGGTCGAGGCGCCATCACACGCCGGCCTGCATCTCGGCGCGCAGTCGCGCCACCAGAACCGCCAGTGCCTTGCCACGGTGACTGACGCGATTCTTGTCCGCGGCCGCAAGTTCCGCTCCGGTCTTGCCGAGCGGCGGTATAAAAAACAGCGGGTCGTAACCGAAGCCGCCCGTACCCCGGGGCTCGCGCAGGATCTCACCGTGCCACTCGGCCTCCGCAATCAGGGGCTGCGGATCGTCGGCCCGGCGCACCATGACGATGACGCAGTAGTAATGTGCACGGCGATCGGTCGCATTGACCAGGGCCTGCAATAGCTGGTCATTGTTGCGCCGGTCCTGATCGTCGCGATCATCCGGGCGGCCGGGCCCAGCATAACGCGCCGAATGCACCCCCGGCTCGCCCCCCAGCGCGTGCACGCACACACCCGAATCATCGGCCAGTGCCGGCAATCCGGTCGCGCGGCTGGCATGACGCGCCTTCGCCAGCGCATTCTCGACAAAAGTGCAATGCGGTTCTTCCGCCTCGGCGACGCCCAAGGCGCCCTGCGGCAGGACTTCGATGGACAGCGGCTCGAGGATTGCGCCGATTTCGCGCAGCTTGCCCGGATTGTTGGATGCAATGACCAGCTTGCGCATGGCCGGGCCCGTTCAGGCGAGCGCGGCGCGCTGCGCGTCGACCAATTGCGCCACGCCCTTTTGCGCAAGATCGAGCATCGCCTGCATTTCATCGCGACTGAACGGCGCACCTTCGGCGGTGCCCTGCACTTCAATGAGGCCGCCGCCCGCGGTCATCACCACATTCATGTCGGTATCGCAGCCGGAATCCTCGGCATAGTCGAGGTCCAGCACCGGCGTGCCCTGATAAACGCCGACCGAGACGGCAGCCACCGCCTCGCGCACCGGCGTCACGGCGATGCGCTTCTCGCGCAGCAGGTAATTCACGGCGTCGGTCAGCGCGACGTAGGCGCCGGTAATGCTCGCCGTACGCGTGCCACCGTCGGCCTGCAGCACATCGCAGTCGAGCTGGATGGTACGCGGCCCCAACTGGTCAAGGTTAACGACCGCACGCAGCGAGCGCCCGATCAGGCGCTGGATCTCCTGGGTACGTCCCGACTGCTTGCCGCGCGCCGCCTCGCGGTCGGTGCGCGTGTTGGTCGACCGCGGCAGCATGCCGTATTCAGCGGTGACCCAGCCGCGCTCGGTGCCGCGCAGATGGGGAGGCTGTTTCTCCAGCACACTCGCCGTACACAGCACACGGGTCGCGCCGAATTCGATCAGTACCGAACCCTCGGCGTGGCAGGTGAATCCCCGGGTGATGCGGATGGCGCGCAGCTCATCCGGTTTACGCTGACTGGGTCGCACGGTATTCCTTCGATATGCTATGTTTCACGGGTTTTCATTATAAAGCCCCCGCAATGACCCGCAGCGCGAAAATCAACAGCATGACCGGTTATGCCACCGCCTCGCGCGAACTCTCCTGGGGTGCGGTCAGCGTCGAACTGCGCTCGGTCAATCACCGCTATCTCGATATTTCGTTTCGCATGCCCGATGAACTGCGTGCGGCCGAGCAGAGCCTGCGTGAAGCGATCTCGGCCGAGGTGACGCGCGGCAAGATCGAATGCCGCGTGGCCTACGCGCGGCGCAGCGATACGCAGGGCGGCAGCGAACTTGACCCGGTCCTGCTGGCACAGGTGCTGGCATTGAACGCCCAGGCCAAAGCCGCCCTGCCCGAGGCACGGCCGCTGGGCGTTGCCGACCTCCTGCGCTGGCCCGGCATGCTCGGTACCGACGAACTGCCGGTCGATGAATTGCGCACCAACGCCCTGGAACTGATGCGCGCAGCACTGCACGACTTCACCGCGGCACGGCAGCGCGAAGGCGAGAAGCTCGCCGCGGTAATCCTGGAGCGCGCCGCGGAAATGCGCGATCGCATCGCACTGGTGCAACCGCGCATGCCTGAAATCATTGCGGCGTTTCAGGAAAAACTGAACGCGCGGTTGAAAGAGGCGCTGGTCTCGGCCGACGATGAACGGGTGCGCCAGGAAATTGCCCTGTTCGTCAACAAGATTGATGTGGACGAGGAGTTGTCGCGTCTGGCGGCCCATATCGAGGAACTGCAACGCATCCTCGGCAAGGGCGGCGCCGCGGGCAAACGCCTGGATTTCCTGATGCAGGAACTCAATCGCGAAGCCAATACCCTCGGATCCAAATCAGCGGACATCACGGTAACCCAGGTGGCGATGGATCTGAAGCTGCTGATCGAGCAGATGCGCGAGCAGATCCAGAACATCGAATAGCGATGAGCGGCAACCTCTACATCGTGAGCGCGCCCTCCGGCGCAGGCAAAACCAGCCTGGTTGCCGCGTTGCTGGAAGCGGACACACAGATTCGCCTGTCGATCTCGTACACCACGCGGCCACCGCGCCCGGGGGAAGTCGACCACCGGCACTATCATTTCGTGTCAGTCGAAACCTTCGAGCACATGGCGCAGGCGGGGGATTTCCTCGAGTCGGCACGGGTACACGGCAATCGCTACGGCACGTCGGGCCGGTGGGTCAGGGAGCAGCTCGCGGCTGACACTGATATTGTCCTGGAGATTGACTGGCAGGGCGCCGCCCAGGTACGCCAGCTGATGCCCGCCGCAATCAGCATCTTCATCCTGCCGCCGTCGTTCGATGCGCTGCTGCAGCGGCTCAATGCGCGCGCGCAGGATCCGCCAGATGTCATCGCCCGCCGGCTCACCAATGCGCGCGAGGAAATTGCCCACGTTGCGGACTTCGACTATGTTATTATTAACAGCGATTTCCGGGTCGCCGCGGGAGAATTGCAGGACATCGTCCGCGCCGAACGTCTGCGCACCGTGCGCCAGCTCGCCCGGCACGCCGCATTGATCAACCGACTCAAGTAAACAAGACAGGCAAACCAACATGGCCCGCATTACCGTAGACGACTGTATGAAAGTCATTAGCAACCGTTTTGAGATGTCCCTCGCGGCGACGTACCGCGCCCGCCAGCTTGCCAATGGCGCCCAGCCGATGATTGACGCAACGCGCGACAAACCGACAGTGATTGCGCTGCGCGAGCTCGCAGCGGGAAAATTCGGCACGGAAATCCTCAACAAGAGCCCGACGTAATCATCCGTGCCCGCTGCCGCCGCGGGCACGATTGCTGATCGCGGGCGATTTTCAACGGACGCATGACTGCCCCTGCCCGCACCGTCGCCGTATTGCCGCCCGCCCTGTTCAAGGAGTGGTCGGCCTATCTCAAGCCCGAGGATCTGGCCCAGATCCAGGCGGCCTATCACTTCAGCGAGTCAGCCCATCAGGGACAGTTCCGCAAGTCGGGGGAACCGTACATTGCGCATCCGCTGGCGGTCGCCAACATACTCGCCCAGTGGCATCTTGACCCCCAGGCGCTGACCGCCGCACTGCTCCACGATGTGGTGGAAGACACCGCGGTGACCAAAAATGAAATTGCCGAGCAGTTCGGCAAACCGGTCGCCGAACTGGTGGACGGCGTATCCAAGCTCGACCGGATCAAGTTCGATACCCAGGAAAAAGCGCAGGCGGAGAACTTCCGCAAGATGCTGCTGGCGATGGCGCGCGACGTGCGCGTCATGCTGATCAAGCTCGCCGACCGGCTGCACAACATGCGTACGCTGGAGGCTGTGGACCTGCAGCGGCGCCAGCGCATCGCGCGCGAAACGCTCGAAATCTATGCACCGATCGCCAACCGCCTGGGATTGAACAGCCTTTATCAGGAAATGGCGGACCTCTCCTTCCAGCATCTGTTCCCCGACCGTTTTCGCGTGCTGGCCAAGGCGGTGCGTACCGCGCGCGGCAACCGCCGCGAAGTCGTCACCAAGGTGCTCGACAGCATCGAGCGACGCCTGAGCGAACACGGGCTGGATGCGCAGGTCCAGGGGCGCGAGAAACATCTGCATTCGGTATACCGCAAGATGCGCGAGAAGCACCTGTCCTTCGCGCAGGTGCACGACATGTTCGGCTTCCGCATCGTCGTCAAGGACACCACGTCCTGCTATGTCGCCCTCGGCCTGCTGCACGGCCTTTACAAACCGATCCCGGGCAAGTTCAAGGACTACATCGCCATCCCCAAGGCGAACGGTTACCAGTCGCTGCATACCACGCTGTTCGGGCCTTTCGGCAGTCCGATCGAAATCCAGATCCGCACCACGGAAATGCACAAGATCGCCGAGGCCGGCGTCGCATCGCACTGGCTCTACAAGAGCTCGAATTCGTCGCTGTCGGACCTGCAGCAGAAAACCCACCAGTGGCTGCAGAGCCTGCTGGAAATGCAGTCCGAATCAGGTGATTCGGTGGAGTTTCTCGAACACCTGAAGGTCGACCTCTTTCCCGACGAGGTCTACGTATTCACGCCCAAGGGCAAGATCATGTCGTTGCCGCGCGGCGCCACGGCGGTCGATTTCGCCTATGGCGTGCACACCGACATCGGCAACCGCTGCGTCGCCGTCAAGATCAATCAGGAGCTGATGCCACTGCGTACCGAACTGCGCAACGGCGATCGCGTTGAAATCATCACGGCATCACATGCCAAGCCCAATCCGCTGTGGCTGAATTTCGTCGCCACGGCCAAGGCACGCGCGCATATCCGCCATTTCCTGAAAACCATGCACTTTGCCGAATCGGTGCAGCTCGGCGAACGACTGCTGCTGCAGGCGCTGACGAAATTCAAGGCGACGCTCACCGACGTCAGCGACCCGCAGTGGAACCGGCTGGTGCGTGACTCCAGTGCGAAATCACGCGACGAAATTCTCGCCGATATCGGCCTGGGCAAGCGGCTCGCGGTGATCGTGGCGCATCAGCTGCTGGCACTGGGCGAACCGCTGCCGCCGGACGCGCGCCCGGCCGGTGCCGTGGTCGTGCGCGGTTCCGAAGGCCTGGCGGTGCAGTTCGCGCGCTGCTGCGGTCCCATCCCCGGCGATCCCATCATCGGCATCATCAGCAAGGGCCAGGGCATGGTCGTGCACACGCACGACTGTCCGGTTATCGCCAAGAGCCACCGCGAACCCGAGCGCGTGCTCGACGTGCAGTGGGACCCCAGCCCGAAAAAGCTGTTTGACGTCGGCATCCGCCTCGTCGTCGCAAACCAGCGCGGCGTGCTGGCCAAAGTGGCTGCGGCCATTGCCGCCGCCGAATCCAATATCCAGAATGTCGCGGTCGACCCCGAAGACGGCGGCACCTATACCGGCATGCGCTTCACGGTCCAGGTCATGAACCGCATGCATCTTGCCCGCATTGTCCGCGAGCTGCGCAAGATTCCCGAAGTAGTCCGTATCAGCCGCGTCAAGGGCTGATCGAGTTGCTGACCCGGCGCGGCCGGCGCGCTTAGCGGTTGCCTTACCTGATCCAAGCGGCCCCGACACATCACATTTTGCTACGGCCACGCTGCAACAGCTAAGTAAACAGGTCGGTAGCCGGTGAAAAGCGGGGCAGCGCCGTGTCGCCTGTCGGAAACTGCTGGCTCAGCATCAAGAATGACCGCCGACCCTGCCGGCACGCTGACGGCCTGTCCGGTTATTTGCAGGCGTCGCGCCCGTCATTCCAGCCCATCATGTAATCGGCGTCGCTCTTGTAACGTCGCGCATCGCGCTGCAGCGATCCGCCCGCGGAAGCACAGCCATCGGCATGACCGCGTTTGTATACGGCCGAATAACCGGAGAGGTTAAAACTTCTGGGACTGTTGCTGCTGCAAGCCAGCAGCGCGCCGGCGGTCAGGGCACAGATCAATGCGCGCAGAGCCGTCATCATGAGACAGGGCGGCGAACTCAGCCCGCGCGCAACAGCTGGCCATCGCGAACCTTGACCCGCTGACCGACACCGACGTCGGGCTGCGCACTGCGGAACGTGCGGTAAGTATTGTCATCCATACGCACACGGATCTCGTAGCTCACGCTCTTGTTCATGTTCTTTTCCAGTTCGTGCCCGGCATATGCTCCCGCTCCCGCGCCGACCACGGTCATCGCCGTGCGGCCGCGCCCGCCGCCAACCTGGTTGCCCAGGATCCCGCCGACCACACCGCCGGCCACGGCGCCCACGCCAGATCCCTCGCCCTTGGCCTCCACCGCACGGATGGTATCGACAACACCGCAGGCATCGCAGCGCGCCGTGCTGGCGACGGTAACCGGTGTCGCCGCCTTGTGCGTGACCGGTTTGGCGGCATCTCCAGTACGCGACGCCACCTTGCCATCCCTGCTGTCCTGACCCGGCGCCTTCCCGGACGGAGTACTGACCGCCTGCGACTGCGCATTCGGCAGCATTCCCGTCATGGCCGCGATACCCAGCATGCTGGCAATAATCACGACAATGCCTGCAATCAGCAGCGTCGGATACAGCAGTGCCGGCACGGGCCTGGCAACAATCGACTCTGGCTTGACGTTGGTTGCAGTCATACGAATTCTCCTCGGAAACGAGCGACAGGACGGCAATACCAAAGGGGATGCGTCAATCGCTCAACGCGGGGAATCACGCAAGAGCAGTGCCAGAATAAAACTCTTTTAAATTCAATGGGTTATCTGTGAAATGCAGTTCCGACGCGTCGCCGATCGACGACGCGACCCGCCGCGCCTGGTCTAAGTCGCTGTTTTCATGAAACTTCGTCAGTCTGCAAACAACGACGCCCGGCGCTCAGACGCGCTGTGGTTTGAACTGTCGCGGATCCAGCTGGTGGCGCTGCAACAGCTTGTAAAACTCCGTGCGATTGCGCTTGGCCAGCCGCGATGCCTGCGTCACATTGCCCTCGGTAATTTTCAGCAATTGCGCGAGATAATCCCGCTCGAACTTGCGCCGCGCCTGCTCGAATGAGGCGAGCTCGGTCCCTTCGCGATGTATCGCCTGCTGCACCAGGTTGGCGGGAATCAGCGGCGTCGTCGCCAGCGCCACGGACTGCTCGATCACGTTGTAGAGCTGGCGCACGTTGCCGGGCCAGGCTGCGGCCACGAGTTGCTCAATCGCATCCGGCGACAGGCCGATGATTTCCTTCTTGTAACGGCCCGCGATCTCGCCGAGGAAATGTCCAGCCAGCAACGGGATATCTTCGCGCCGCTCCTGCAGCGACGGCAGCGTCAGCGTAACCACCTTCAGCCGGTAGTAGAGATCCTCGCGAAAATTGCCCGCCGCCATTTCCGTCTCGAGGTTGCGGTGCGTGGCCGATATGACGCGCACATCGATCGGCGCATGCTGCATGCCGCCGACGGGTCGCACCTGCTTCTCCTGCAGCACGCGCAGCAATTTGACCTGCAGCGCCGCAGGCATGTCGCCGATTTCGTCCAGCAGCAACGTGCCGCCTTCGGCCGTCTGGAACAGACCGCGGTTTTCGCGCACGGCGCCAGTGAACGCGCCCTTGACATGGCCGAACAGTTCCGACTCCAGCAGCGGCTCGGGAATCGCCCCGCAGTTGATGGCGACAAACGGGCGGTCGCTGCGCGGACTCGCCGCGTGTATCGCGCGCGCCAGCAGTTCCTTGCCGGTACCGGACTCGCCGCGGATCAGTATGGCCGCATCACCCGCGGACACCAGGCGCGCCTTGGCCAGCACTTCCTCCATTGCCGGGTTGCGCGTGATGATCGCCGTACGCCACGCACCATCGTCCTTGCCAGCAGCATTGGGAGCGCCGGAAACCGCCAGCGCACGCTCGATCTCCACCAGCAGCGCCCTGGCATCGAAAGGCTTGGTCAGATAACCGAAAACGCCGCCCTTGACCGCAGCCACCGCGTCGGGAATGGTGCCGTGCGCCGTAAGGATGATCACCGGCAGCGCGGCATTTTCCGCGCGGATGGCCTCGAACAGCGCGATGCCGTCCATGCCGCCCATCTGCAGGTCGGTCACCACCACGCGCGGCCGCGCGACCGCGAGCTGCGCCAGTGCACGCTCGCCGCTGTCGGCCACCGACACGGTATAACCTGCGGCCTCCAGCCGCAACTGCATCAGCCGCAGCAGGCCGGGGTCGTCATCGACCACCAGCACCCGTGCACCACCCTGCGATTTGACCTGCTCCCTGCCCTGCTCCTGCGTTGCCATATTCATCGTTTCCGTGTCACGCCGCTGTCGCGCCCCGTCATGCTGCGTTCCAGCGTCAGCAGCGCGTCCAGCTTCTGTTGCAGATTCTGTGCATTAGCGTCGAGACGGCGCTGCTCCTGCAAAAATGCCGTCATCAACAATGCCAGCCCTTGTAATTCACTTTCGCTGTTACGCGAAACGGGTTCCAGCAGTTCCAGCACCCGCCCCTCATCCTGTGGCGCTGCGCCGGGCATGGACAGCACCAGCGCATAACGCACGCGATTGCCGTCCGTGCGCGATTTCGCCAAAGCGCGGCGCGCCGCCTCCTGTTCCCGCGCAAGCTCCGGTCCGGCAAGCTTGCGTGCCCGCGCATAATACGCCAGCGCCTTGCTGAGCTCCCGGCCGTCCCCGCGAATGTCTTCCACAATCGCCGGATCATCTGGCGCATCCAATCCGCGGATCACCCCGCACGCCGGCAGCAGAATCAGCGGCAGCATAACCAGTCCACGCCAAAACCTCATGTCGTCACACCCTGTCGCA
>JBFKCU010000052.1:0-11088 GCA_041620115.1 Burkholderiales bacterium
GGACGCCACCGTACGCGCGGTCATCATTGCCGGTGCCGGCAGGGCTTTTTGCGCCGGTCATGATCTGAAGGAAATGCGCGCCCGCTCCGAACGCGCGTTTATCGAAGATGTGTTCCGCCGCCGCGGGCTGCCAGCTCGTGGCGCAATGTGACCTCGCCGTCGCCGCGACCGATGCCCGCTTTGCGGTATCGGGCATCAATGTCGGACTGTTCTGTGCAACCCCCAGCGTCGCCCTCGCGCGCAACGTGCCGCGCAAGCAGGCCATGGAAATGCTGCTGACAGGCGAATTCATCGATGCCGCACGCGCCCTCGATCAGGGCCTGGTCAACCGCGTGGTCCAAGCAGACGCACTGGATGCAACGATTGCCGGCCTTACCGACGCCATCGTCAGCAAGACCCCGGTCGCCATCGCAGCCGGCAAGAAGCTGTTCTACGAACAGCTGGATGCGGGGCTCGCCCAGGCGTATGCGCTGGCAACCGAAACCATGGTTTGCAACATGATGACCGCCGATGCTGCCGAAGGCATCGATGCCTTCATGCAAAAACGTCCGCCGCAATGGCAGGGCAAGTAGGCGCACCGGAGATCGCGCGTCACAAAAAAGAAATGCTGCAACGCGGCGATAAAGTCAGGCTCGGACCGCAGATTACGTAAGCAAATCCTGATGCTTCCGGGGAGACCTCCCGCGCCACCGGTCAAAACGGCCGGTCCTCCCACGTTCTGCCACGCAGCATAAACCGCACCGGGCTTTTCACATGGTGATTGCTCATTGCACGGGCGCGGAGAACTGACTAACATTGAGCGTGTGCGCCACACGTGTGCGCCACACGTGCGCGCCACGGCCGCGCGGGCCCTTAGAACAAGAACCGCCTTCGCCGCCGCCTGCAATTCAGCAATTCCACGAAAGAGAACGGTCTTACATGCTCACTTACAAGATTCTGATTTTGGGTGCATCCTACGGCTCGCTGCTGGCGACAAAACTGCTGCTGGCGGGACATACGGTCAAGATGATCTGCCTGCCGGCGGAGGCCGAACTTTTCAACAAAGAAGGCGCCATCGTCCGCATGCCGGTCAAGGGCCGCGAAGGCCTCATCGAAATCAATTCACTGAAGCTGCCCGGCAAACTGTCCGCCGGCGGTCCCGATTCCGCCAAACCGTCGGACTATGACCTGATTGTGCTGGCCATGCAGGAACCGCAGTATCGCTCGCCCGGCGTGCGGGAACTGCTGGATGCCGTGGCCAGGTCGCGCGTGCCCTGCATGTCGATCATGAACATGCCGCCTCTGCCGTACCTGAAACGTGTTCCCGGCGTCAATGCGGATGGTTGTCGTGAATGTTTCACCGATGCGTCGGTTTGGGACAGCTTCGACCCCGGGACCCTGACCTTGTGCAGCCCGGATCCGCAGGCTTTCCGGCCGCCGGAAGAAAAAGTCAACGTGCTCCAGGTGCGCCTGCCGACCAATTTCAAATCCGCCCGATTTGATTCCGAAGCCCATACCGCGATCCTGCGCCAGCTCGAAGCCGATATTGACGCCATCCGCTTCGATCCGGGCGATGGCAAAAAGATCGAACTGCCGGTCAAGCTCAAGGTGCATGAATCGGTATTCGTGCCCCTGGCCAAATGGGCCATGCTGATCGCCGGCAATTACCGCTGCGTACAGAAAGATGCGATGCGTCCTATCAAGGACGCCGTACACAGCGACGTCGAAGCCTCGCGTTCAGTCTACAACTGGGTGGTCAAGCTGTGCGTGTCCCTGGGTGCGAACGAAAAAGATCTTGTGCCGTTCGAGAAATATGCCAACGCCGCATTGTCATTGGGCAGCCCTTCGTCCGCCGCACGCGCCTTGGCTGCGGGCGCGCCCAACATAGAACGGGTCGATCGTCTGGTGCAGACCATCGCCGCACAAAAGGGCATGCACTCACCGGTAGTCGATGAAACCGTTGCGCTGGTCGACGGCTGGCTGGCGAAGAATCGCAAGAAGGCCTGAACCAAGCCAGAAACCACAAAAGGCCCGTTATCGGGCCTTTTTTACTCGTGCGATCCGCGTCGGCAATCCGGCCCGGCGAATGCCCTCAATATCGATGGGGCGCAGCGGCAAAAAGCGACGCACTGCCGGCACCAATGAGATCCGAAACCACATCCGGGATCAATCCGTCGGGCTTCGGATCAGCACGCCCGATCAGGAATCCCTGCGCGTTGCTGATACCAAGGTCACGCAATATGCAGAAATCAGCAACGGTTTCCACCCCTTCCGCGACCAGCGACGATCCGCAGCCCTCGGCAATATGCTGCAGCGACTTGAGAAAGTGGTATTTGACAGAATCCTCGCTGACGCCTTGGACGAAATGCATGTCAATCTTGACAAAGTCCGGCTGCAGCTCCGACCACAGGCGCAGGCTGGAGAAGCCCTCGCCAAGATCATCCAGCGCCACACGAAAACCGGCGCCGCGAAAAATCATCAGCGCCTTGCGGAAAATCGATCGGTCCGATATGTATTGGTTTTCCGTGAGTTCGATCGTGACCTGCGCGATGTCAATACCACAGTCCCGGATGAAGCGCGTAATCCGCTGCACGTGGTCGCGCACCTCCAGCACCGTTTGCGGCGTAACATTGAGGAACAGCTGCCGCTTCAATCCCAGCCGCGCAAATTGCCTGACAACCTTGCGCGCGCACAGCATGTTCAATTCGGTCAAAAGTCCGGCATTGCTCCCGGCATCGAATAATTTTGTCGGCGTATGCAGCAGGCTGGTCTCCGGCCCGCGGATCAGCCCCTCATAGGCGAGGATTTCGCCCGTCCCGAACGCCAGTATCGGCTGGAATACAGGCGTGACTGAACGCGTCTCAATGATCTGGATCAGTTCTTCCAGTTCATGGAAACGGGAGTTCTGCCGAACCTTGGGCGCAAGACGGCGATACACCGCGTCCGCGTCTTCCGGTTCAAGCAACTCAGGCTGACCTGTCTGCCTTAACTTGGTCATCATGTTTCGTGCTGGAATCATGAAAATATAGCCTAATTCGTGGCAGCGGCGGATCTCAACATCACCGCAAAAATCCTCAGCATCTCGATTGAATTAGATCATAATTTCAACAGGTTGGCTCTAGTTTTTAAAGACCTCTCCAATTCACCGACGATGCGGCGCAGCAGCACGTTCCGGGGACCCGCGCTTCGCGCACCGGTCGCGCCCCCACCTCCCGGATAAACCAGGGACAAACCATTAATCTGCGGATACCGTTCGCGCCGGCCCCGACCTGCGTGGCGCAGGGGGCGACGCAGCCGCTCCTGCTGACGCGATAAAATCGACCCTTTTTTACGCCCGCTGCAACCGCCATCAGTCAGCCAAACCAATGAGCACACTTTACGATCCCCTGACCGCGCAATCGCCGGGAACCGGCGAGGCACACATGCCTTCCTACTGGACTGCGACCGCCGGTGCGATGCCGCCCGACGACGGCGTAGTGCCGGCCGGCGCAGATGCGGATACCGTCATCATCGGCGCCGGCTATACCGGGCTGTCATGCGCTTACCATCTGGCACGGGATCATGGCATCAAGGCCATGGTGCTGGAGGCCAACCGCCCCGGCTGGGGCTGCAGCGGACGCAATGGTGGATTTGCGCGGGCAGCCATCGGCCGTCACAGCTACGCGAAGATGATTGATTTATGGGGCCGTGATGCCGCACGTCGGGTTTTTCGCGAAAGTCTGGCCGCCGTACAAAACGTGCGCGATCTGATCGGCGATGGCGCCATCGACTGTGATGGGGTTGCGACCGGGCACCTGAAGATTGCGCATCGTGCCAGCCGCGCCGCAGCGCTCGCACGCGAGGCAGAGCTGCTGCGTAACGAATTCGATTACCCCGCAGAATATCTCGATGCAACGCAGGTAGCAGCGTCTCATATCGGTGGCACGCAGTCACATGGCGCGCTGCACTTTCCCGATGCACTTGCGGTGCATCCGCTGAAACTGGCGAATGGCATGCTCGCCCTGGCACGCGCGAGCGGCGTGACTGTACACAGTGCCAGCGCCGTCCTCGCCTGGAGCAAGTCCGGGAGCACACACCTGCTGACCACGCCGTATGGCCGGGTGCGCACGCGCAACGTGATTCTGGCGACGAATGGTTATACCCCGGAGCACCTGCACACCTGCGTGCGCGGCACGACGCTGCCCGTGTTGTCCCACATCATCGTCACGCGCCCGATGACCGCGGCTGAAAAACAGGCCAGCGGATTCCACACCAGCAGCGTGCTGACAGATACGCGCAACCTGCTTTATTACTGGCGACGCCTGCCCGACGACCGCATCCTGTTCGGCGGGCGCGGCCTGATTACCGAATCCCGGCACGGACACGCGAAACAGCGCGACTTCCTGCTGTCCGAACTGCGCGCCAAGCTGCCCGCACTGCGCGAGATCACCGTGGATTACGACTGGTGGGGCTGGGTATGCCTGACGGCGGACTTTCTTCCTCACATCCATACAGCGAGCGACGACCCGTCAGTGCATTACGCATTGGGTTATCAGGGCAGCGGCGTGGCCTACGGCCTGTATGCGGGTAAATTGCTGGCACAGCGTGTTGCCGGCGGCGATACCATGCCACCCTCGCCCGTTACGACGCCACTACCGCGTTTTCCGCTGGCCGCATTGCGCCGCATCGGGCAACGCGGCATGTATTACTGGTACCGCTGGCGCGACAACAGCGATTGATCCCGAATCACAGGCACCATTATTGTTTTGACAGCCCGGCCTGCGCCACGACCTTGCCCCACTTGGCAATCTCCTGCTTCATGCCTGCAGCAAGGTCCTGTGCACTGCTGCCTTCCGGTTCGATTCCGAGGGCGACCATGCGCGCGTTGACCTCCGGTATCCTGGCCATGGCGACAATTTCACGCTGAAATCGATCGACCAGAGCCCGTGGCGTGCCGGCCGGCGCGAAAATCCCGTACCACGAAGTCACTTCGTAGCCCGGCACGGTTTCGCCGATCGTCGGCAATTCGGGCGCCGCCTTGAGCCGGGCGCCGCCCGTCACGGCAAGCACGCGCAGCCTGCCCGCTTTGGCATGCGGTACCACGCCGGAATAACCGGTGATCAGCATCTGCACCTGTCCGCCAATGACGTCGGAGAGCGCGGGGGCCGCCCCCTTGTACGGCACATGCACGATGTCAATCCTGGCCGTGGCCTTGAACAGTTCACCCGCCAGGTGCGCCGTCGACCCCGTCCCCGAAGATGCGAAATTCAGCGCACCGGGCCTGGCTTTCGCCGCGCCGATAAGATCGCCGACGGTTTTCACCGGCAATCCTGCCGGTACCACCAGTGCAAGATGGCCCGCACCCACGCGACTGATCGGCACAAAACTGCGCAGCGGATCGTACGGCATTTTTGCGCGCAGGTTCGGCGAGATCGCCATTTCGCCATTGGCGCAAAGGCCCAGGGTGTACCCGTCCGGCGCCGCCTGCGAAAGTATGGTCGCTGAAATCGTGCCGCCGGCGCCGGGGCGGTTGTCGACAATCATCTGCTGACCCATCACTGAAGACAGATGTTCTGCGGTGATGCGCGCCACAATATCGGTGGGCCCGCCCGGCGGATAACCGACCAGCATGCGCATCGGTCGCGCCGGAAAAGGATCGGCGCTGTACGCCTGTCCGGGCAGCAGCAACGCCAGCATCGCAGACACCAGTCCGCACTTCACGATCAACTGACGATACATACGGGCCTCCGGCAAAAAAATACGCGGACACACGACGGTGGTCGCGTCCGTTAAACGCAATATAGCCGGCGACGATAGGGTTGACAAACATCCCGTCCTGCCGCCACGGAGACCGGCACAGCGGAGAGCGCAACGATGAATACCGGCCCGCCCTCAGCGGAACATCAACTGCCCAGGGCGAGCATCAGCTGGTTCAGACGCTTGACGAAAGCAGCCGGATCTTCCAGCTGCCCGCCCTCGGCCAGCAGCGACTGATCAAACAACACCGCGGCAAGGTCATTGAACCGGGACTCGTCAGACTCCGCCTGCAGCCGTTGCACCAGCGGATGGCGGGCATTGATTTCCAGTATGGGTTGCGACATCGGCACTTTCTGGCCGGCCGCCTTCAGCATGCGCTGCAGATTGGCCGTCATGTCATGCTCGTCAGCCACGAGGCAGGCCGGTGACTCGGTCAGGCGCAGCGTCACGCGCACTTCCTTGACCCGCTCGCCCAGCGATTTCCTGATGCGTTCCACCAGTTCCTTGTGTTCGGTTGCCTCCTGCTCCTGCGCCTTCTTTTCAGCCTCGTCTTCGAGTTTTCCCAGATCCAACGCCCCCTTGGCGACGGACTGCAGCTTTTTGCCCTCGAACTCGGTCAGAAACGACATCATCCATTCATCAACGCGCTCACTCAGCAGCAGAACCTCAACGCCCTTCTTGCGGAAGACCTCCAGGTGCGGGCTGGCCTTGGCCGCCGCAAAAGTCTCCGCGGTGATGTAATAAATGACCTCCTGCTCCGGCTTCATCCGCGCCACGTAATCGGCCAGTGACACCACCTCCTCGTCGCTGTCCTTGTCGGTGGATGCAAAGCGCAGCAGTTTGGCGATGCGTTCGCGATTGGCCTGATCTTCGCCCACGCCTTCCTTGAACACGCGGCCGAACTCCTTCCAGAACGTCGCGAACTTTTCCTGGTTGTTTTCGGCAAGGTCTTCGACCATGGACAGCACGCGCTTGACCGACGCGGCACGTATGGTTTCGATATCCTTCGACTCCTGCAGGATTTCGCGTGACACATTCAGCGGCAGGTCATTCGAGTCGATCACGCCGCGCACAAAACGCAGGTAATGCGGCATCAGGTGCTCCGCATCGTCCATGATGAACACGCGCCGCACATAGAGCTTGATGCCGCGCCGGTGCTCACGATCCCACAGGTCAAACGGCGCGCGCGCCGGGATATAAAGCAGCTGGGTATATTCCTTGCGCCCCTCAACCTTGTTGTGCGACCAGGTCAGAGGCGGCTCAAAATCGTGCGCCACATGCTTGTAGAATTCGGCGTACTGCTCCTCCGTCACCTCATTTTTGGGCCGCGCCCACAACGCGCTGGCCTGATTAACCGTTTCATCCTTACCGGTGGTGCGGTACTTGCCGGATTCCTTGTCCCATTCCTCTTCCTTCATCCGGATCGGCAGCGTGATGTGGTCCGAGTATTTGCGCAGGATGGTGCGCAGCCGCGTGCCGTCGACGAATTCATCCTCGCCCTCGCGCAGATGCAGCGTAACCTCGGTGCCGCGATCCGCTTTCTCCACAATTTCCAGCGTGTATTCGCCGCTGCCGTCGGATTCCCAGCGCACGCCATGCTCCGCCGTCAGTCCGGCGCGCCGTGTCACCAGAGTGACCTTGTCGGCAACCACAAATGAAGAATAGAAACCCACACCGAACTGACCGATCAGGTGGGCATCTTTGGCGGCGTCGCCGGTGAGTTTGTCGAGAAACTCCCGCGTACCCGATCGGGCAATGGTGCCCACGTTGTCGATGACTTCCTGGCGCGACATGCCGATACCGTTGTCCGCAATGGTCACGGTGCGCGCCTTGGGGTCGAAGGACACGCGGATCTGCAGTTCGGTGTCCTTTTCCAGCAACGCCTTGTCGGTCAGCGCCTCGAAGCGCAGCTTGTCGCAGGCATCAGACGCATTGGATACGAGTTCGCGCAGAAAGATCTCCTTGTTGCTGTACAAGGAGTGGATCATCAGTTTCAGCAGTTGTTTGACTTCCGCCTGGAAGCCCATGGTTTCTTTGTTTGAGGTCTCGGACATTGCCCCTCCGGTATGGTCGGTGTTGATCGCTGAGATTTGAATGAAGCCGGTTACGGTATTAAGCCGGCATCGACATAAAGCCGGTGAACGCCAGATGAGGCCGGCGTGCGGGATTTCAAGCAGCGCGGCGCTGGCGGTCGTTGCATGGCGCAACGACCGCTATTTCATAACCTGTTGTTTTTATTTATTTTTTTATCTTGCCCGCAAAAAACATCAGCGGGATGCCCACGAGCAGCACGCCGATCCCCAGTTGCGCGCCAATGCTGCCCGGGTCCTTGGACATGGCGTAGCTCGCGCTCGACCACAGCATGAACGCACACATGGCGCAGAAAATGAGCGGTGTCAGCGGATACAGCGGCACACGGAATGGCTTGTCATTGGCCGGCTGTTGCCGGCGCAGCACGAACAGCGACGCGCCAGTCAACAGGAAAAACAGCCAGAACGCCGGCGCCGTATACGCCACCATGGTCTCAAAACCGTCCGGTGTGGTCGCCGCCAGCAATACCAGACCCAGCGATACCAGACCCTGCACCAGCAGCGCCGTGGTCGGCGTGTTGGAGCGGTCGTTCCACCGGCCCAGCGCACTGAACATCGAAAAATCACGACCCAGCGCAAAGTTGGTGCGCGCCCCGGTGAAGGTGGTCGCGTTCAGCGTCGAAATCGCCGCCGCCATCACGATCACGCTCAGCACCGCCTTGCCCGGGCTGCCCAGCGTCGCCTGCATCAGGTCGGCAGCGACGGCGCGCGAATTTTTCATGCCCTCGAGGCCCAACACGTTGAGATAGGCGAGGTTCAGCAGCACATACAGCACTGTGACGGCGAGTATGCCCAGCAGCAGGGCGCGCACGATATTGCGCCGCGCATCCTGCATCTCCGCGGTCAGATAGGCCGCTTCGTTCCAGCCGCCGTAGGTCAGCAGGATGAAAATCAGCGCGAGTTGCGAGAACATCGGTCCCGACGACGCTGCGGCCGGCGCCGGCGCAGCCTGTGGCGCACCGCCATGCAGCAGGCCGGCGACGATCAGCGCGAATATCGCCAGCGCCAGCGCTGAAGTGAGCACGGTCTGTACCGACTTGCTTTCCCGGGTTCCGGCAAGATTGAGCGCCGTCACCGCAACAACGGCCAACAGCGCATAAATCACCGAACTCTTCTCGCCCAGCGGAAAAAGCTGTGTCGCATAGTCGCCGAAGACGAAAGCGATGGCTGCGATGGCGCCGGTCTGGACCACGCTCATCCGCGCCCACGCAAACAGGAAGGCCAGCCTGGAGCCGTAAGCGCGATTGAGGAAATGATACTCGCCGCCCGCATTCGGAAATGCCGAACCGAGTTCGGCATAGCACAGGGCACCGACGAGCGACACCACGCCACCGGCCACCCACAGGGCGATAAACACGGTCTCCGTAGAAACGCTGCCGGCGACAATCGACGGCGCCTTGAAAATGCCGGCGCCGATGACGATGCCGACGATCATGGCACAGGCGTCGGTGACGGACAGGGTCTGGCGTGGTGCTGCAGTGGTGGTTTCGGTGCTCATGCTGCTCCTCGGCCGTGCGTGTGAATGCGGGTTTCCTACTTTTCTTCGGGCAGTTCGTCCGCGGCGCGCTTCAGTTCGCCCCTCTCGATCTGCTTGGCCACCCAGGCCGACTGCTGGCGCGCGGCCCCTTCTCCCACGACCAGCGTGCCCTTGATCATTTCGCCTTCAATCTTCCCGGAGAATTCATGGCGGGCGATGCCGCTGCGGCCGCCGGCCACCAGGCGGATCTGCTCACCGGTGATGCGGCCGCGCAGGTCTGCCGTGCGATCACGGATTTCGACTTTGCCTTCGACCTCCTGGAATTCCTGGATCAGGTTGAATTCCAGCGGCGTTTCGCGTCCGCCGATATTGACCAGCGACTGCCATTTACCCGGTACCCGCGCCGGCACCACGTAAGAGAACACATAACTGATGCCGGGCTCGCCGACTTTTTTCTCGGGCACCGTCAGTTCGCGCTGCTCGTCCGGATCCCATTCACCGAGGTGATAGTCATGGGTGACGATGCGCGTGCCGGGTTTCAGCGCCATCAGCTTGGGGCGCAACCTGAGATTCATCTCCGGCAGCAGGTAAGTGCTGATTACCGTTGCCCGCGAAAGGTCCGTGGTGAACAGGTTTTCCTCGACAAATTTCACCTTGTCGGCAACGCCGGCTTTTTTCGCGTTCGCGTTGGCCAGTTTCAGCAGGTAGGTGTCCAGATCGACGCCGAAACCGCTGGTGCCGTACTTCTTCGCCGCCGTGATGACGATACGGCCGTCGCCCGATCCCAGATCGATCAGAAAATCCTTGGGACCGATTTTCGCCATCTCCAGCATGGTGTCCACCGAGATCTGCGGGGTCGGCACATAAACCACGTCGCCGCGGCCTTCCTGTGCGGCCGCCGGCAGCGCCGTTGCACCCAGCAGCATCAGGGCTGCCACGCTCATTATGTTTGCAGGTTTCATCACAGCTCCTTGATAAATTCGCCGACGACAACAGGGTACGACGTATCGGCACGAACATCCATTTTGCCTGTACTGATCCGCACCGCGCGCCATTGGTGCACGGTCTGCGCGTTGCCGGTGCCACGGCGGAATTCCCCTTCCATCACGTCCCCGCTGATACGGCCTTCAAAATAAAGACTGGCTTCGTTCTCGCGATCACGGTCATCGACAATGACAAAGCTCAGGCGATCACCGGACAGGCGCGATTCCCACACCTGTGCATGACGGTCATCAAGGCGTGCAATGCCGTCGACCTCCTGAAACTGCTGCCGCAGTTCCAGCGTCACCATGTGTTCGCCGCCGGGCAGTGCGACTTTGCCCTGCCACGTGCCCGCGACAGGTGCCGGCACGATCCAGAGAAAGGTGTTCTTGCGGATCTGGGTAATGCGGTCGGGTTTCCACCCCTCAAACGGGAAATCGTGCGACACGAGGCGGGTACCCGGCTTCAACCCGAGCAGCACCGGCCGCAACCGCGCCATCACGCCCGGCAACAGGTACATGGTGATCACAGTCGCCCGGCCAAGATCGGTCTTGAACAAATCCTGCCGCAGGAACGTAACACGATCGGCAACACCGGCCTGCACGGCGTCCTCGCGACTCTGCGCCACCAGTTCCTCATCGAGGTCGACTCCGAGGCCGCGCGCGCCGAATTTCTGCGCTGCGGTAATGAGCACGCGACCATCGCCGGATCCAAGATCCATGACGAAATCCTGTGGCGTCACCTGGGCGAGCCGCAGCATTTCATCGATCACCACGTACGGTGTCGGCACAAACGGCACATCGAACATCTGCTGCGCCTGCGCCC
>JBFKCU010000053.1:0-10958 GCA_041620115.1 Burkholderiales bacterium
GGCCGGTATTATCTTGCCCACTACGCGATCGAGAGTTCAAAGGTCGCGGGCTGGCAACGCGACGTGCGTGAAAAACAGCAGGACAGAATTGCCGGCCAGGCGGCCATATACGGCAAACCGGTATTCACGTCGTTCGGTCCGCCGGACCATGTTGCCATCGCGCCGGCGGGCAGCGCCGACCTGGTCCTGACCTTCCGCAATGTCCACAACTGGAGCAGCCAGAAATCCGATCAGGCGGCGTTCAAGGCTTTCCACGACGCGCTGAAACCCGGCGGCATTCTCGGCGTGGTGGAACACCGTGCCAAACCGGGCACGCCGTTCGAACGCATGGTCAAGACCGGCTACATGACCGAAGCGTACGTCATTGAACTCGCTGAAAAAGCCGGGCTCAGGCTGGTGGAAAAATCCGAGGTCAACGCCAATCCGCTTGACAGCACCGACCATCCCAACGGCGTGTGGACGCTGCCGCCGATGATGCGCGGCCGGCTCGATCCCGAAAAATACGGCGCCATCGGCGAAAGCGACCGTATGACGCTCAAATTCCGCAAACCGGAATAAGATCATGCCATCCACGCCGGTTACACCGCTTTATGCCGCAGTCCTCGGGCTGATCTTCATCGGCCTGAGCCTGCGCACGATCAGCTTGCGCCGCCGCTACCGCATAGCCATTGGCGACGGCAGGAACCCGCTGCTGCAGCGCGCCATGCGCGTGAATGCAAACTTTGCGGAATACATCCCGCTGACGCTGCTGCTGATCTATTTTGTCGAACTGCACGACGGTCCGCGGCTGCATGTACACGCGCTGGGTGTCGCGCTGGTCTGCGGCCGCCTGCTGCACGCCTGGGGTGTCAGTCAGGCGCAGGAAAATCTGCTCTACCGCACGGCCGGCATGATGCTGACATTCAGCGTCATGCTCTTCGCCTGCGCGCTGATACTGATTTATCAGCTGGAATAGGCCGGCGCCGCGTCAGCGACGCGTAAACTCCCCTGGATTGAGCCGGTCGATGTCCGCCTGCACCTGCTCGCGGCTGCGCTCATACACGATCTCCCGCCCCATCACTGAACCGGCATAGGCCATCCCGTTGCGGGTCGGCGTCAGTTCGCACTTGACGCTGTGCACGCCCTCGCCCAGTACCACCTGGATCGACGAGGCGCGTTTGTCGTACACCACCACCTCCATCACCTGGCGGGTGTCGGTGACTCGAACCTTGATTTTCTCTGTATGCATGGCGGCGCTCCTGACGTGGACTGCAGATGAGACGGGGCCCGCCGGGCCCCGTCTCTTAACTCACTACCGCACCGTCCCGGTTACTTGGCCGGCATAGTGAAGACTTCGTGCACATCGGACTCCACATGTGCGCCCGGCGCACCCCCCGATTGCGAGTTACCGCTTACCACATGAAATTTGTTGCCGACAAAATCCCCGGCCGAACCATGACGTGCATACGTCATCGACGGCATCGAAGACCAGCTGTTGGTCGCGGGATCATAGGCGTCAAATCCGCGGAAAGTCTGCGAAGTACGGCCAGTGCGGTTTTCGCCGCCGGTAATATAGATGCGACCGTTGTATGTGCCCCAGACCATCGCGCTGCGCGGCTCGATCATCGGCGCCAGCAACGGCCCCCATTGATCAGTTGCCGGATCGTAGACTTCGACTACATCAGTGTTGCTCGCCCGGGTAATGAATGCAGCGCCGACACGCCCGCCGATCATGTAGATCTTGTTATTCACCACGCCGCTCGCCGCATGGTTGCGCGCAGTGGGCATCGGGCTGCGGGTTTCCCACGAATTTGTGGCCGGGTCATAAACTTCATGCGTGCCGACCGCACGGTGCGGACGCGCGGGATGGATGGATACCTCTTTCGACCCCGGGTGCATGGTGGCACCGCCGATGACATGGATCTTGCCATTGACCACCTCGGCCGACGGCGAGCCGCGCTTGGTCGGCATCGGCGCCAGCGCTTTCCAGTTGTCGGTAGCCGGATCGTATTCCCAGACGTTGTCGATTGGTTGCCACGCCGCGGGACCGGAATCCGGATACTTGAAGCCACCGATCATGTAGACCTTGCCGTTGATCTGGGCCAGGGCCACATGGTGCGACAACAACGGCATGTTCTTGCGCTTGGTCCAGGCATTCGTCGCCGGATCGTATTCATAGGACAGGCCCTTGGGTTTCCAGCCCGGCGCAATCCCGCCGAAAACCTGCAGCTTTCCACCGGCGCTGATGCCATATAGTTCTTCCGAACCTTCTGGAAACGGCGCCAGTGTGGCCCATTTCTGTGCGTGTACCGCTGTGGTGGTGAACAACAACGCGCATGTCGCTGCAACAACCAGACGCAGCCCGCTTCCCAGAACCGTCAGCATGATGCTCCTCCTTGGTTTATTGAATGACCGAAATCTTTTTTTGCAACCGGATTGCCGGCAGACGGCATCCTAAGCCGCCCACCCGCATCACCACAATAAGAAAAGCGCAGCGCGCCAGCGCCCGATGCCCATCTGATTGATTTATTTATCTATTTTTTTCCTGGCGGTGCGCAAGCCGTATCAACGACCACTGGCGGCAACAGTTGCGCGCGTTTCTCAGTCAACGTTTCAAGGAACGCAACCACATCGGCAATTTCCCGGTCCGAGAGCTTCAGCGCCTGCAGCAGGGTATCCGTGGGTGGCGCCTCATTGAGGCCATCCGGCCCGCCCAGAAAAATGTGGGCCAGGTGCAGTTGCGTGGGGTCGATTTTCGAATAATGGCTGACCACGTCACGCAGTGTGGCGAAGTGGCCGTTGTGCATGTACGGCGCGGTCAACGCGACATTGCGCAGGCCAGGCACCCTGAACTGCTCGAACGTCTGGTCCGCCAGTTGCACGTGGCGGGTGAAAATGCCGTCCGCCTGCTGCGGATTGTCGTTGTAACCGCCCAGCAGGTTGAAGCGGCTGGCGCGCAGCATCTTGATGCCCTGATAGCGCCCCCAGTCGACACCGCCGGACTTGCGGAAGATCGGAATGCCGATTTCGTGAAACTCGCCATGCGAAAAATTCGGTCCGAAATGGCACAGGCTGCAATTGCCGCGCCCGACGAAAATCTTGGCGCCGCGTTTCGCTGCCTCGGGATACTGTGCCGCCGCCTTGCGGTCACCGCGCGCCAGCGCATCCCGAAAATCATCGAATGGCGTGCGCCCCGACTCCAGGGTTTCCTGAAAGGCCGCCAGCGCCTTGCCGATGTCCACCATCACCCGCTCGTTATCGGTGCCGGGCGCCGCGCCGAATACGCGCCGGTACTGGCAGGAAAGCGTTGGATCCGTGCGCACCAGATTGCCGACGTGCTTTTCGTCAACGCCCATCTCGCGCGGATCCAGTAACGGGCGCTTGCTCTGGGACCACAGATTGTCATTGGCACCATCCCAGCCAAACCAGCGGTTCAAGCGCACATTATTCAGCGTCGGCGTGTTGCGATCGACTTCATCCAGTCCCATCCCGAGCTTGCGCCGGTCGGTCCACTGCATGCCCGGATGGTGGCAACTGGCACAGGAAACCGAGCCGGTTTTCGAAAACCGCGTATCGAAAAACAACTGCTGGCCGAACCGGATCGCATCGCGATTTCGGGAAACACGATTGCTGGGGTCGCCGCTCCACGGCACGGGCCACGGTCCGTGACTGAGCAGCATCGCCAGTTCCGCCTTGCTGAATTCGACCGGAGCCGCGGCATGCGCCACCGCCAGCGACGCCATCAGCGCGGCCACACCTGCTGCCGTACGCCAGATCACTTCAGCACGTTCTCGTCGGTCAACCGCACGCTGCCGCCGCCGCTCTTGATATCGAAATGAATATCCCAGCGTCCCGGCATATGGAACATCAGGCCATCGACCTGAAAACGGCCCCCGCCCAACGACTTCGTGGTCGGCCGGTAGTTCATCCCATGGCGGTGATCCGGCATGAACCCGTCGATCTGTATGCCCTCAATCACCCCGCCCGCTTTGGCGCAAACGGCGACCTCCATGCCGAAAGGGCGCCCGATGACAATCTTCTGCGGCTGTGTGCGATACGCCAGCCGGTAATCCGCAGCGTCCACAGTCCTGCCGCCGGCAACCTCAACGACGCAGGCCTGCGCCTGCACGGCCGCGCTGGCGGACGCCAGAATCAGCGCAGCCAGGGTGTATTTGGGCATTGCTCGTTCTCCTCCAGACGGTGCACATGCACGTCCCGCATGATAGCGCCGTTCGGCGGTGGCGCCGCAGGGTCTCCGCCCTGGTCCATATTGCAGAACGTCGACGATAACCCGGCTCAGTCCGTGCCCCGTGGCATATAATTTCGACCTTTCCCCGCAACACTCCGACTGCCCATCATGCTGATCAAATTCACGCTCAACGGCGACCCTGTTGAGCTGCACCTCAAATCCGCCGACCGCCTGCTGGTCGATGTGCTGCGCGACGACCTGCAGCTCACCGGCACCAAACACGGCTGCGGCATCGGCGCCTGCGGCACCTGCACGGTCATGGTCGATGACGAACCCGTGTCCTCATGCCTGCAACTCGCAGCACTGTGCGACGGCACCAGCATCCGCACGGTCGAGGGCCTGGCCGAGGCCGGCACGCTGCATCCCGTACAACAGGCCTTCATCAACAAGTCGGCCATGCAATGCGGCATCTGCATCCCGGGCCATGTCATGCAGTGCGTGTCATTGCTGGAGAAGAACCGCAACCCCACCGATGACGACATCCGCATGAGCGTCGACAGCGTGTACTGTCGCTGCACCGGTTACGTCAAGATCATGGACGCCTACCGCGAAGCCATCGCATTGCTGAAAAAGGCAGGCCAGTCATGAATACCCGCGACCGCAATCTGCGCGACCCCAGGTTTGAGGCCGGCCTGCTGATCGTCGGCAAGGATGTGCCGCGTACCGATGCCGTGCCCAAGGTCACCGGCGCCGCACAGTATGTTGCCGACATCCACATGCCCGGCATGCTCCACGCCGCGATACTGCGCAGCCCGCATCCGCACGCACGCATCCTGTCGATCGACACCAGCGCCGCGCGCAAAATGCCCGGCGTCAAGGCGGTCATCACCGGCGAAGACACGGCAAAACGGAAATGGGGCGCGTTCCGTCCCGACCTTTATCCGCTGGCGATTGGCAAGGTGCGTTACACCGGCGATGAAGTCGCAGCAGTAGCCGCCATTGATCCCGAAATCGCGCGCGCCGCCGTGGACAGCATCGTCGTCCAGTACGAAGTGCTGCCTGGCGTATTCTCCCTCGATGCAGCCATGGCGCCGGGTGCGCCGCTGGTGCACGACGACACGCCGGGCAACGTGGCACATGAATTTGCATTCGAGCGCGGCGAAGTCGATGCCGGGTTCAAGGCATCCGATGTGGTCGTTGAAGGCACCTGGGAATTGCAGCGGCAATGGCACAGCTCACTCGAGACCATCGGTTGCGTCGCACACTGGACCAGCAACCGCGTCACCATGTGGTGCAACACACAGACACCATTCCTTGCCCGCGGCCGTTATTCGGTGGCGCTCGGTGTGCCCGAATCGCAGGTGCGCGTAATCCAGACTGAAGTCGGTGGCGGCTTCGGCGGCAAATCCGGCGACGACAATGGCTCGGTGATTGCAGCGATCCTCGCACGCAAGGCCGGCAAACCCGTCAAATACATCCACACCCGTGAGGAAGAATTCCTCGCCAGCCACCCACGCATGCCCATGCGCTACTGGGTAAAGCTCGGGTTTTCCAAGGCCGGCAAGGTGCTGGCCAAGGAAATCCGCATGTGGGCCGACAACGGCGCCTACACCGGAAAGTCACAGGCCATCCTCGGCGCCGCCACGGTGCGCCACGATGCGCTCTACAAATATCCCTGCGCGCGTGCGAAATCGACGCTGCTCTACACCAATCTGGTACCCACCGGCGCCTTCCGCGGATTCGGCAACCCGTCGGCGGACTGGGCCGTGGAGCAGGCCTGGGACCTGGCTGCGGAAAAACTGAACATGGATGTCGTCGACCTGCTGCGGCTCAATGCCGTGGAGGAAGGCGATGTCTCCCCGCACAACCACATCGTCACCAGCTGCGAACTGAAGCAGTGCATCGACAAGGCTGCGGAACTGATCGACTGGAAGGGAAAACGCAAGAACAAGGCCGCGAACAAGCAGGCGAACCGCGGTTTCGGCATGGGCTGCAGCGTGCACGTCAATGGCCGTCGCAGCTTCGGCGACTGGGACGGCAGTTCGGCCATCGTGCGCATCAATGAGGACGGTCGCGCCACCATCATTACCGGCGAAGGCGAAATCGGCCAGGGCGCGCTGACCGTACTGCGCCAGATCGCCGCCGAGGAACTGGGCTTGCCCTACGAGGATGTGGATATCACCCGCCCCGATACCGACACGCACTCGCATTCGCTGGGTGCGCTGGCCAGCCGCGTGACTTATGTCGCCGGCAATGCGGTCAAGCGTGCCGCGGCCGAGGCACACAAGCAGCTGATGGCTGCCGCGGGCGAACA
This sequence comes from Burkholderiales bacterium, assembly GCA_041620115.1. Taxonomy (GTDB): domain Bacteria; phylum Pseudomonadota; class Gammaproteobacteria; order Burkholderiales; family SG8-41. The sequence goes on from JBFKCU010000053.1 coordinate 6,483, forward strand.
ATTCAAGCGCCCGGCCGAGGAACTGACCATCATCAACGGCCAGATCGGACCGCGCAAAGGTGGCGAAACCGAATTCAAACCGGTCAGCGCGATCGTGCGGGCCAACATCTACAAACGTGACGGCCAGGCCATCGTCGGCGTCGGCAACTGGGACAATCCGTCGGATTTTCCGGATCACAGCCGCTACGGCAACGAATCCGGCGCCTATAACTTCGCGGCACAGGCCGTCGAAGTCGAGGTGGACCGCGGCACCGGGCTCGTACAAATCAAGGAGATCGCTGCCGTGGTCGATTGCGGCACCGTCATCCATCCCTCGGCCGCGCAGGGTCAGGTCGAAGGCGCGGTCACCCAGGGCATAGGCCTGGCCATGACCGAATACTTCGACTGGCACAACGGCACACCGACGGATCCGCAGTTCATCGACTATCCGCTGCCCTCGGCCGATTTTGTGCCGAAAATCCATGTCGGCTTTGCCGATTCGTACGAGCCTTCGGGTCCTTTCGGCGCCAAGGGTCTGGGCGAGATCGGCCTGGATGCAATACCGGCAGCGATCGCCAACGCCATCGCCGATGCGGTCGGCGTGCGCATCCACGAACTGCCCATCACGGCGGAAAAAATCCACCGGGCGCTGCATCCCGAACTGTACGCTGACGAGAAAAAAACGGAACCGGCTGCGCCCAAAAGCAGCGTGTGGACGCGCGTGTCCACCACCGGAAAACCGTCCGGCACACGTCCGTTCAAACCGGAAATGCTGATGCCGCAGACGCTGGACGAAGCCGTTACTCTGTACGCTGCTGGCGACACTGCCATTGTTTCGGGCGGCATGTCGCATGCCATCCGGCGCGAACGCGGCGGTTATCCCCAGGCGAAACGCCTGTTGTATACGGGTCGCATCCCGGAACTGCTGCGGGTCAGCATCAGCGACAAGGGCGTGCTGCGCGCCGGCTCGGCAGTGAACCAGCAGACGCTGCTCGACCTGCCCGGCCTGCGCAAGGGATGGCGGGTCATTGCCGATGCACTTGATTCAGCCGGCCACGTGCGGGTCCGGCGCATGACCACGGTTGGCGGTTGTATCGGCCCGCTGATCGGCGGTTTCGATTTGCCGGTCGCCCTGCTCGCCGTCGATGCCCGCGTGACCGTCGCATCGCCCAAAGGCCAACGCACGCTGTCACTGACGGATGCCTTCGAACAACGCTTTGCCAAGGATGACATCGTCGTCGCCGTCGAAGCCGATCCCTTGCCCGCGCGCAGCGGCTCCGCGTTCCGGAAATTCATGCCGCGCGGCGTGCTGGAAACCCCGACCGTCAATGCCGCGGCCTGCGTCACGCTGGATGCAAAAGGACACTGCACCGCTGCACGTCTCATCGTCGGCTCGGTCAGCTGGAAGCCGATCGTGCTGACGCTGGAGGGGCTCAAGGGCAAGGCCCTCGATGAAGCCGCGATCCGCGCGGCGGTAAAGCCGGTCCGAGATCTGGCCCAGCCGATGGCGAACGTGCGCGGCTCGGCGCTGTACAAACGCAACATGGCCGTTGAAATCGCTGCGCGCGTGGTGCTCGAGGCGTGGCAGCGGGCGGCGAAATAATTTTACAAGGAATCTGCGACATGGCTGACCGCTTCAAGACCTCCGATGGCTGTGAAATCGCCTACACCCTGCATGCCGGGGCCGGCGCCAATGCACCACGCGTCGCCCTGGTGCATTCACTGGCGCTCGACCGCAGCATCTGGGACGACATTGCCCAGGCACTGGCGCGCGACACGCAGGTGCTGACCTTCGACTGCCGCGGCCATGGCCGCTCCGGGCAACCGGTGATGCCCTATACGCCGCAGTTGTTCGCGCGCGACCTCGCCGAACTGATGGATCATGTGCAGTGGCCCTCGGCCGTGGTCGGTGGCTGCTCCATGGGCGGCATGGTGGCGCAGGCGTTCGCCATCGGCTACCCGCAGCGCACCAACGGTCTGGTGCTGGTCGACACCACCGCGTGGTACGGCGCCGACGCGCCCAAAGCCTGGCGCGAACGCGGTGCCACCGGCAAGGAAAAAGGCATGGCGGCGCTGGTTGAATTCCAGACCGGTCGCTGGTTTGGCGATACCTTCCGTGCCAATGAAAAAGCAACCGTCGACCGGCTGGTGAAAGTATTTCTCGCCAACAACGTCGACTGCTACGTCAAGACCTGCGAAATGCTGGGCGACGGTGATCTGCGCGCCGGCCTGGCATCAGTCAAGGTGCCCACAGCGGTAGTCGTGGGTGAAGAGGATTACGCCACGCCGGTGGCCATGGCCGAAGCGCTGCACCAGGCCATCTCCGGCTCGACGCTGACCGTACTGCCCGGCGGCCGCCACATCACGCCGACCGAGAAGCCGCAGGAGGTGGCCGCACGCATCCGCGAGGTCATTGCACGGAGTGCCGCGGCATGAGTGCAGCAAGACCGCGCTGCCTCGACATCCATGCCCACCATGTCGGCCAGCCGCTGATTGATCGCATCAACGCCGAAGGCACGGACCACGACGTAAAGATCGTCAAGGGCGAGGACGGTGCAACGCGCATCGCCGTCGGCGGTCGCCTGACCGGCATGCCGCTGATCCCGCCGCTCAACGACGAAGCGGCGCGGCTGAAATGGATGGATGAAGCGGGCATCACCGTACAACTGCTCTCCGGCTGGATGGACCTGGCCGGTTATCACCTGCCGGCCGAATCCGCGCAATGGCTTGCCAGGGCGCAGAACGAAACTCTCGCGGCCATGGTGGCGCAACGGCCTGACCGTTATGCCGCCGCAGCCATGGTACCTTTGCAGGACGCGGCGCTGGCAGCCGATGAACTCCGTTACGCGGTGCAGAAACTCGGCCATCGCGCGGTGCAGATCGGCGCCCGCGTTGAAGAAGAAGGGCTTGATGCACTGCAGTTTGATGCCTTCTGGGCGGCCGCACAGGAGCTCAACGTGCCGGTGATCATCCACCCGGCCGACCTCGCGGTACCGCCGCGCATACGGCGGCTGTTTCTGCACATTCTCGTCGGCAATCCCAGTGAGACGACCTTCGCCGCGGCAGCACTCTTGCTGGGCGGCGTGTTCGATCGTTTTCCAAAGCTGCGGGTACTGCTGGTACACGGCGGCGGCTGCGTGCCGTACCAGTTCGGCCGCATTGACCGCGGCCGCGTCACGGCGCCACCATTCGCGCGCGGCGCGGTGAAGAATCCACTGGCGCAGTACGCGGACAATCTCTATTACGACACCGTGCTGCATGACGACGCCGCGTTTCAGTTTCTGATCGCCCGCGTCGGCGCCGGCAAGGTGGCGCTGGGCAGCGATTACCCGTTCCCGCTGCGCGATCCGGATCCAGTCAAGTTTATTAATAAAAACAACGAATTGGATGACAACGCCCGGCGCGCCGTGTGCTGGGATACAGGCGCAGCATTATTGGGACTGGAATAAACGGAAACTCGAACACGCTGGATGCTGCACAGGCCAGCACAGCAACAAAGTGCCGCAACAAGTCACGAGGAGGCAGGTCATGAACATCCACACCGCGCGCCGTACACTGGCCGCTGTTTTACTGTGTGCCGCCAGTACGCTGGCCGCGCAAACTTATCCCGCGGGACCGCTGCGCATCGTCGTGCCGTTTCCTGCCGGCGGCGGCGTCGATACTGCGGGCCGTCTGCTCGGACAGAAACTGTCCGAGGCCATCGGCAAACCCGTGGTGATCGACAACCGCGCCGGCGCCAACGGCATGATCGGCAGTGAGATCGTTGCCAAATCGCCCAAGGATGGCTACACGCTGCTGGTCAACGGCGCGAATTTCGTCACGACGCCCAGCCTTTACAAGAACGTGACCTACGATCCGATCAAGGACTTCGAACCGGTCAGCCTGCTCGCGCATGCGCCGAACATCCTCGTCGTGCACCCGTCGCTGCCCGTCAAGACGGTGCGCGAACTGATTGCTTTTGCCAAGGCGCGCCCGGGCCAGCTCAACTACGCCTCATCGGCCAGCGGCAGCACGCCGCATCTCGCCGCAGAGCTGTTCAATACCATGACCGGAACGCGCATGGTGCATGTGCCCTACCGCGGCACGGGCCCCGCGATCACCGCGATCATTTCGGGTGAAATCACCGTGATGTTCATGCCCGCACTTGCGGCCATTCCGTACATTGAAAACGGCAGATTGCGCGCGCTCGGCGTCACCACCATCGAGCGCCTGCCTGCCTTGCCGCAATTGCCGACGGTCGTCGAAGCCGGCCTCAAGGGTTATCAGTCCAGCCAGTGGTACGGCGTGCTAGCCCCCGCGGGCACGCCCGCCGACATTCTGGATTTTCTCAACGGCCATGCGGCGAAAATCATGCAGAGCGCGGAAATGAAAGAGCGCATGAAGAACAGCGGCAGCGTTGCCGTGGGCAGCACACGCGGTGCCTTTGCCCGGCATCTGCAGTCCGAATTCACCAAGTGGGCCAAAATCATCAAGGCCTCGGGTGCAACAGTCAATTGA
>JBFKCU010000054.1:0-10957 GCA_041620115.1 Burkholderiales bacterium
CACCGCGATCAGACAACGCAAGGTGTTCATGCAGTTATTGTAACGGGCGCGGAGCGACGCATGCCGCTACAACGATCCGCGCCGCCCAAGAAAAAAGGCGGCCGCAGCCGCCTTTCCGGAAACCATCAATATTCTTACTTTTCGACTTTCGCCGCTTCAGTCTCGACTTCCGTCTCGGGCTCGACGCCCACTGCTGCCGTGTAGGTCAGTTTTTCCTTGATGCGCGCCGCTTTTCCGGACAGTCCGCGCAGATAATAAAGTTTGGCGCGGCCGACGTCGCCGCGGCGTTTCACCTCGATGCTGGCGATCGCCGGCGAATAGGTCTGGAATGTACGCTCCACGCCCTCACCGGAAGAGATCTTGCGCACGATGAACGACGAGTTGATGCCGCGATTGCGCCTGGCGATAACCACGCCCTCGTAGGCCTGCACCCGCTTGCGCTCACCCTCGACGACATTGACGTTAACAATGACCGTGTCACCGGGCACGAAGTCCGGGGTCTTGCGGCCCAGACGGGTCATCTCTTCCTGTTCCAACTGCTGTATCACGTTCATTTCAAACTCCCTCAAACTTGGTTACGTCCGCCACTATGGCGTCCGCGGTTAAACCGTTCCCGTTCCCCGCTCCTGCCTGTACTCGTCCAGCAACTCGCGCTCGGTTGCCGTCAGCACCCGCCGCGCCAGCAGTTCCGGCCGTCGCTGCCAGGTACGTCCCAGCGCCTGCTTCAACCGCCACCGTGCGATCGCGGCGTGGTTACCTGACAACAACACGGCCGGCACACTTTCGCCTTCGTACACTTCAGGGCGCGTGTAATGCGGGCAATCCAGCAAGCCATTCACAAACGAATCCTGGCTGGCCGACTCCGCATCGCCCAGAGCGCCCGGCAACTGCCGCACCACGCTGTCCATCAACACCATCGCGGCCAATTCGCCACCGCTCAACACGTAATCGCCGATGGAAACCTCCTCGACAATTTCGCGTTCAATCAATCGCTCATCAACGCCCTCATAACGCCCTGCCAGCAACACCAGTCCGGGCTCTCGCGCCAGCTCGATCACCTTTGCGTGATCAAGCAACCGGCCCTGCGGCGTCAGGTGCAGAACACGCGGCTTTTCCACCCCGGCGCTTTTCTGCCGCTGACAGGCCGCCCGCAGCGCCTTGCCCAACGGTTCGGCCATCATCACCATACCGGGACCACCACCATACGGCCGGTCATCCACGGTGCGATGCGCATTGACCGCAAAATCCCGCGGATTCCATGCCACCAGCTGATACAGCCCGCGCTCCCTGGCTCGCCCGGTGACACCCAACTCAGTCACTGCGTCGAACATCGCGGGAAACAGCGTGACCACATCAAATTGCAGCATCAGTAGTCCACACCCCAATCCACTGTGATCGTGCCGCCTGCCGCATCGATCTGCCGAATTACCGGTGCGATAAAAGGCAGCAAACGCTCATGCCCGCCTTCCGCCTTATCTTCAACCACCAACACATCATTCGCGCCGGTTTCAAACACCCGGGACACCGTCCCCAAAACCACACCGGACACATTTACCACTGTCAGGCCGATCAAATCAGCCCAGTAAATCTCGTTTGCCGCCGGCTCCGGAAAATCATCACGCGATACCGCGATCCGCATTCCCTGCAGCAATGCCGCCTGCTCCCGGTCGGTCACGCCCTCAAGCTTGGCAACAACCGTGGCGCCATGCACTTTTGCCGTCTCTACCGACCTGCTCTGCCATGCGCCCTCCCGTCCCACTTGCCACAACGGGTAGTCCAGCAAATCACCGAGCTGCCGTGTAAAGGGCTGAACCTTGATCCATCCCTTGATGCCATAAGGCGCGACTACGCGCCCCATTGTCACCAGCCGCTCAGGCGGCTTGCTGCTCACCAGCTTGCTTGACGAGCCGGGTCACGGTGTCCGAAAGTAACGCGCCTTTACCCTGCCAGAAAGCCAGACGCTCACGGTTGATGCGCAGACGCTCGCGACCTTCGGGCGCCTTGGGGTCGTAGAATCCCAAGCGTTCGATGAAGCGCCCGTCACGCGGGAACCGCGAATCGGCAACGACGAAATTGAAAAACGGACGCTTCTTTGCGCCCCCGCGAGCTAGACGAATGACAACCATGAGGTATTCCCGGCGACTGAAAATAGTCGAAAGGGTCGGATTTTACGCTACTTTTTGCAACAGACGCAACTGATCACGGCCCCGCAGTGCGGTGGCGGCGGCACCGCTATCCGCCCGAAGAATAAGCATTAATTAATTGTTTTTAAAGGAATATTATGGAACCAGACCAAAACCTTCCGGTCGCCCGTGTCAATGCGGCGTTGCGTATCCGCTTTGGCATCGAATTCCCGGTGTCGCCAAACCAGCCGGGGCTGGACACGCTCGCCCAGATGGCCGAGCACCGCTCGATCCGGCGCTACAAGCCCGACCCCGTGGCGCCGGAGTTGCTGCGGCTGCTGCTTGCCTGCGCGCTGTCCGCCCCGACGAAGAGCGACCTGCAGCAAGCTGACATTATCCATATCGCCGACCGCGGCAAACGCGAGCGCATCGTCGCAACCATTCCGGACATGGCCTGGATCCTGGATGCACCGGTGTTTCTGGTGTTCTGCGGCAACAACCGCCGCATCCGCCGGATCGGAGAGTGGCGCGGCAAACCATTCGCCAACGAGCATCTGGACCATTTCATGAATGCGGCGGTTGATGCCGGCATCGCGATGATGAACTTCATCCGCGCAGCCGAGGCGGCCGGGCTAGGCACCTGCCCGATCAGCGCCATTCGCAATGCGGTGGATGCCACCAGTCGCGAGCTTGAGTTGCCGGAAGGCGTGTTTCCGGTCGCGGGTCTGTGCGTCGGTTATCCGGCAACGCCCGGGCATATCAGTCCGCGACTGTCGCTGGAGGTCACCACGCATACGGACACTTACGGCGAGCGCAACCTGCGCGAACAGGTCGAGGCCTACGATCAGCGTCGCCACGCCAATCATCCGTACGGCAAACAACGTCGCACCCGGCTTTTTGGCGAGGCGGATTTTTACGGCTGGTCAGAGGACAAGGCGCGGCAGTATGCGGAACCGGAGCGGGCGGACTTCGGCGCCTATATCCGGCGCCAGGGCTTCAGTCTGAAGTAGCGTAAACCCTGCTCGGCAAAACTCAACGCATGCCCGGAAGCATGCCTTTCATCGATCGCATCATTTTCGCCATCCCGCCCTTGGAGACCATTTTCATCATTTTCTGGGTCTGCTCGAACTGCTTCAACAAACGGTTGACCTCCTGAACGCTGACGCCGGCGCCCGCAGCGATGCGGCGCTTGCGAGAGGCCTTGAGTAATTCCGGTTTCGCCCGCTCCAGCGGCGTCATCGAGTTGATGATGCCCTCGATGCGGCGGATGGCCTTGTCTTCCATTTGCGGTGCACTCTGCGCCGCCTGTGCCAGTTGCGCCGGAAGTTTGTCCATCAGCGCACTCATGCCCCCCATCTTGCGCATCTGCGCTACCTGCTGCTTGAAATCCTCGAGATCGAATCCCTTGCCGGTCTTGACCTTGCGCGCAAGTTTTTCCGCTTCTTCCAGATTCACGGACTTCTGCACATCCTCGATCAGCGACAGCACGTCGCCCATGCCGAGGATGCGCGACGCCATCCGCTCGGGATGGAAAGCCTCGAGACCGCCGAGCTTCTCTCCGGTGCCGGCGAACTTGATGGGCTTGCCGGTAACGTGACGCACCGAAAGCGCCGCGCCGCCGCGCGCGTCGCCGTCGAGTTTGGTCAGAATAACGCCGGTCAGCGGCAGCGCTTCGCCAAATGCTTTGGCCACGTTGACCGCATCCTGGCCCTGCATCGCATCAACGATGAACAGCGTCTCGACCGGATTCAACGCGCCGTGCAATTCGCGGATCTCCTGCATCATCGCCTCATCCACGGCAAGGCGACCGGCAGTATCGACGATCAGCACATCATGGTAGTGGGTGCGCGCGAATTCCAACGCGCGCTTCGCGATCTCGACCGGCTTCGCGCCTTCTGCCACCGCATGAAAATCCACCTCGACCTGCCCCGCAAGCAGCTTGAGTTGCTCTATGGCCGCCGGCCGGTACACGTCGCAGCTCGCCAGCAACACCTTCTTCCGCTGCTCCGTGCGCAGCCAGCGCGCAAGCTTGCCCGCAGTCGTGGTTTTTCCGGCGCCCTGCAGACCGGCGAGCAGGATAACCGCCGGCGGCTGTGCGGCCAGATTAAGCGACTCGCTGTGCTCGCCCATCAGCGCAATGAGCTCGCGATGCACCACGCCGACCAGCGCCTGCCCTGGAGTCAGGCTACCGATGACCTCCTGCCCCACCGCTTTCTCGCGCACGCGCTCGATCAGCGCTTTCACCGCCGGCAGCGCAACGTCCGCCTCAAGCAGCGCCATGCGCACCTCGCGCAATGCGTCCTGGATATTGGCGTCTGTCAGCCGCGCTTCGCCGCGCAGCGTCTTGACGACGCGCGAAAGCCGTCCGGTGAGGTTCTCAAACATGGGCGATACGCTCTGGTGGGTTCGGGTAAACTTGAAGGATGCAGGGCATTTTACCGTATCTCATCAGCGCGCTTTTTTACGCCGCAATGGCCGCGTATTTCTGGCGCGCGCACTGGTCGGCCGTTGCCGATACCCCGGCCGCGACCCAATCCAGGGGCACTGCTGAGCAATTTGCAGTGCTGGCCGCGCTGGGACTGCATGCTGCTGTGTTGTTCAGCGCGATGTTCTCGGGCAACACGCTGCGCATTGGTGTTGGTGATGCCATCTCCGCAATCCTCTGGTTGACCGTGCTGATCTACTGGCTGGGCAGCCTGTTTTACCGTTTGGAGGGACTGCAGGCGCTCATCATGCCGGTTGCCGCCGTCGCAGCTTTCCTGCCGGCGTTGCTGCCGATGGCGCGCCCGCTGCCCAATACCGATCTGCTCGCATTCAAACTGCATCTGCTGATCTCCATGCTTGCCTACAGTCTGTTCACGATCGCCTCGCTGCATGTGCTGCTGATGGCCATGCTGGAACGGCGGCTGCACCAGGGGACGCTGCCCGCCAGCCTGCAGAAACTGCCCCCCCTGCTGACCATGGAAACCATGCTGTTCCGGATCATCTGGGCGGGATTCGTCATGCTGTCGCTGACCCTAATCAGCGGCGTCTTTTTTTCCGAGGAGTTATTCGGCAAGGCAGCACGGCTCAACCACAAGACCATCTTCGGCATACTGTCGTGGATCGTATTTGCCGCACTGCTTTGCGGGCGGCAGTTCTACGGCTGGCGCGGCCGCATCGCCGTGCGCTGGACGCTTGCCGGCTTCCTGATGCTCGTGCTGGCATACCTGGGCAGCAAGTTTGTTGTGGAAGTGCTGCTCGGACGCGGCTGACCGGGCGGGCCACGCAACGCTCGCGGCCATCGATTACTGAGGGGTGCAAATGGAAGTCCTGATACTCGCCTGTCTGATATTGCTCAACGGCGCCTTTGCCATGTCAGAGGTTGCGCTGCTGACCGCGCGCCAGTCCAAACTGGCCATGCTCGCGCAACGGGGCGACAAACTCGCGGCGGCCGCGGTAAAACTCAGCGCCGAACCGACCCGGTTTCTGTCCACCGTGCAGATCGGCATCACCTCGATCGGCCTGCTCAATGGCATCGTTGGCGAAGCCATCCTTGCTGAACCTTTCCGGGTGTGGCTGCAGACGCAAGGAATGGAACTCAAGCTGGCCACTATCGTGGCCACAGCGGTAGTCGTAGTGGGCGTGACCTACGTCTCCATTGTCGTCGGCGAGATCGTGCCCAAACGTCTCGGGCAGCACAGCGCGGAACATATCTCCCGCATCGTTTCCTGGCCCATGCGTGGTTTGGCCTTCATCACTGCGCCGTTCGTGCATTTACTGACGATCTCCACCGACGTCCTGCTCCGCCTCGCCCTGCGCATGATGGGCATGCAACCACAGGAATCAGGGCCGCAACCGCTGTCGGTCGACGAAATCCGCACCATTGTGCTCGAATCTTCAAACGTATTGCCCAAGAAACATGCCTCGGTGCTGCTGAACCTGCTGGAACTCGGCGCAAACACCGTCGACGACGTGATGGTGCCCCGCAACCAGCTCGAAGGCATCAACCTGGACCTCCCGATCGAGGAACTGGCGCAGCAGATCTCGACGGCGCATCACCGCCGCATCGTGGTGTACCAGGACCATTGGGACAACGTCATCGGCATACTGCGGGTGCGTCACGCGCTGACTCTGATACAGCGCGATGAGCTGACACGCGAAAGCCTGCGCGAAACGATACGCGAACCGTATTTCGTGCCGTCCTCAACACCATTGCTGTCGCAGATTCAGAATTTTCAGGAGCACGAGGACCGGGTCAGTCTCGTCGTCGACGAATACGGCGAGATCATGGGCCTGGTCACGCTTGAGGATATCCTTGAAGAAATCATCGGCGAGTTTACGACCCAGTCTCCGCTGATGGCCCGCGGCCTGCATCCGCAGCCGGACGGCAGCTATGTCATAGAGGGCAGCACGCTGTTGCGGGAGCTTAACCGCAAGCTCGGCTTTCATTTCCCGCTGGAGGGACCGAAAACGCTGAACGGGCTGATTCTGGAGCATCTGCAGGACATCCCGGAACCGAACACCAGTGTTCGTATCGCCGGCTACCCCTTGGAAATCGTCCAGACTCAGGATAGGGTCATCAAAAGCGTGCGGGTTTTTGCCCCCACGCCGCAGTAGAACCCTCAAAAAGCGTGCGATGCAGCCTTTACAAAGGGCTACGGGAAGTGCATCATTCTATCAATAACTGCTCGTAACCTATTGGTTCATTGAGAGATTTTGGAGGTTCGCATGGCGATCGCTGCCGCACGTAAAGAGCAGATTTCAGAATACACGTTTCGTTGGGTCGGCCAGGATCGCGCCGGTAAGACCGTCCGCGGCGAAATGCAGGCGACCGGCGAGGCACAGGTCAACGCGACGCTGCGCCGGCAGGGCATCAAAATCGTCGAGGTCAAAAAGCAGCGCCTGGGCAGGGGCGGGTCGGTCTCCGAAAAAGACATTACGCTGTTTACCCGGCAGCTCGCGACCATGATGAAATCGGGCGTCCCGTTGCTGCAGGCCTTTGATATCGTCGGCAAGGGGCACAGCAATCCGGCCGTCGCCAGACTGCTGATGTCGATCAAGACCGACGTCGAGACCGGCATGAGCCTGAAACAGGCGTTCGAGAAGCATCCCCTGCATTTCGATGCATTGTTCTGCAATCTAATCGGCGCCGGCGAAGCCGCCGGTATTCTCGAAAGCCTGCTCGACCGGCTGGCCACCTACAAGGAAAAAATCCTCGGCATCAAAGCCAAGATCAAGTCGGCGCTCTTTTATCCGGTTGCAATCATTGTGGTCGCGGTGGTCATTACTGCCATCATCATGATTTTCGTGATCCCGGCGTTCAAGGAAGTGTTCAAGAGTTTCGGCGCGGATCTGCCCGCCCCGACGCTGATCGTGATGGCCATTTCCGACTTCGTCGTCGCAAACTGGTTTGTGCTCTTCGGTGGCATGGGCGCTGCGCTGTACGCTTTTTTCTGGACCTGGAAACGTTCGGAGAAAATGCAGATGTTCATGGACCGCCTGGTCCTGAAAATCCCGGTATTCGGCGACTTGATCCGCAAGTCCGCAATCGCGCGCTGGACGCGGACACTGGCCACCATGTTCGCCGCGGGTGTGCCGCTGGTCGAGGCACTGGGTTCTGTCGCCGGCGCCTCGGGTAATTACGTTTATTACGTCGCCACCAAGAAAATCCAGGCGGAAGTCTCCACGGGCTCAAGTCTCACCTCATCGATGCAGGGCACCGAAGTGTTTCCGAGCATGGTGATCCAGATGGCGATGATCGGCGAAGAAGCCGGTTCGCTCGATGCAATGCTGGGAAAGGTAGCTGACTTTTTCGAACAGGAAGTTGACGACACAGTGGAGGCGCTGTCCAGCCTGATGGAACCCATGATCATGGTGGTCCTGGGCACGCTGATCGGCGGCATGGTTATCGCAATGTATCTGCCGATTTTCAAGCTGGGGTCCGCGGTATAGATTCAGCTGCGCGCACGGCCCGCCGCGCATCTTGGCACCGCTTGACCGGCGGCGCTGCGACGCGATCGAACGCGCCGGCTTCACGCTGATGCCGCCTTTGCGTTTCAGAAAATGACCGAGACCCTGTCCAATCCCGTAATTCTTGCACTGTGCGCGGGGCTGCTGGGCCTGTGCGTGGGCAGTTTCCTCAACGTCGTCATACACCGGCTGCCCAAAATGATGGAAGGCCAATGGCAGCGGGAATGCGCCGAACTCTCCGGCCAGGAACCACCGCCGGCCGAACACTACAACCTGGTCTCGCCGCGGTCTGCCTGCCCTTCCTGCGGACGCAAAATCGGCGCGTTGGAGAACATGCCGCTTCTGAGTTACGCGTTTTTGCGCGGCAAATGCGCCGGTTGCGGCGCGCGGATTTCCATCCGCTATCCGCTGGTTGAAGCGCTTACGGCAGCACTCTCCGCCTATGTCGCCTGGCACTTCGGTTTCGGACTCGCCGCGGCTGGCGCCTTGCTGTTCACCTGGGCCATGGTTGCTCTGACCTTCATTGACCTGGACACATTCTACCTTCCCGACAGCATCACGCTGCCGCTGCTGTGGCTGGGTCTGCTGCTGAATCTCGACGGCACCTATGCGCCGCTGTCATCGGCGGTCATCGGCGCCGTCGCCGGTTATCTGTCACTGTGGACCGTGTACTGGGCATTTAAATGGGCCACCGGCAAGGAAGGCATGGGTTATGGCGACTTCAAACTGCTCGCGGCAATCGGCGCCTGGCTGGGCTGGCAGATGCTGCCATTGACCATATTGCTGTCGTCCCTGGTCGGCGCGGTGATCGGCATCAGCATGATTGTTTTCGCCGGGCGCGGCCGCAGCGTGCCCATTCCATTCGGTCCTTACCTGGCCATCGCCGGCATGATCGCCCTGCTGCACGGCCAGGCCCTGACCCGCGCGTATCTCGGACCGCTCTGACCCCATGCCGTACTGTGTCGGCGTCACCGGCGGCATCGGCTCTGGCAAGTCGCGTGCCGCAGCGATGTTTGCCGAGCTCGGCGCGGACATCATTGACACCGATGAAATCTCGCACGAAATCACCGCCGGCGGCGGCAGCGCCATGCCGGCCATTACGGCTGTGTTCGGCACCGAGGTAACCAGGACCGACGGCAGCCTTGATCGCACGGCAATGCGTGATCTGGTGTTCAAGAATCCTGACCGGCGCAAAGCGCTCGAGGGCATCCTGCATCCACTGATACGTGCAGAGGCGCGCCGGCGGGTGGCCCAGTCGACGGCCCCGTACGTGCTGCTGGTGGTGCCGTTACTGCTCGAGTCCGGCGGATACAAAGACCTGGTCCAGCGCGTTATGGTCGTCGATTGCGACGAAGCCCTCCAGATCAGCCGCACCATGCAAAGGAGTCAGCTAACCGCCGATGCGGTGCGCGCAATCATGGCCACACAGATGCCGCGGGAACAACGGCTCGGCCTTGCTGACGACGTTATCAATAACGGCGGCGACATGGCCTCTCTGCGCGCGCAGGTCGCCGGATTGCATCGGCAATATCTCGAACGCGCGGCGGCGAGCAGAAATTGATGGCCGGGAAAACACGCAATTTCCCCATTAAACCTTTATTTTTGATGGGTTTTGTTCGATACTCCGGCAACTGGACTCCAACCCTATTACCTTGGACGCACCGGACGTGATTGTCTACGAGCATCCACTGAGCGAGCGTGTGCGAACCCTGCTGCGCCTCGAGGATCTCTTTGAGCGCATCGAATATTTCCAGAGCAGGAACGACGCTCAGGAACACCATGTCGCGCTGCTGCTGATCTTCGAAGTCCTCGAAGTGGCCAGCCGCGCCGATCTCAAATCCGATCTGTTGCAGGAACTGGAGCGGCAGAAGCAGACGCTCGAGGCATTGCGCGAGAATCCCGACATATCGGAGGAAGCGCTGGATAATGTGCTGTGGCAGATCGACCAGGCATCGTCCAGGCTGTACCAGGCCTCCGGCAAAGTGGGACAGGAGCTGCGCGAGAACGAGTGGCTGATGAGCATCAAGCAGCGCACCGCGATTCCTGGCGGCGTGTGCGAGTTCGATCTGCCTTCATATCATTACTGGCGCCAGCAGGACCCCGACCAGCGGCGTCATGACCTGCAACAGTGGCTTGCGCCGTTTCTGCCGACCCGTGATGCGATCAACATCGTGCTGCGCCTGCTGCGTGAAAGCGGCAAGACGACCGCGCAGGTCGCGCATCAGGGCGTTTATCAACAGATGATGGCGGGACGACTTTCGCAGATGCTGCGCATCCGCCTTTCCGGAGACTATGCCTGCATACCGGAAATCAGCGCCAACAAATACGCACTCAACATCCGCTTCACCACGCAGGAAGGCATCCAGCGCCCTAAAGCAGCGGAGACGGATGTGGAGTTCGAACTCACCTTCTGCAATCTCTGACACATGACTGTACGGCTGGTTGCCTGCCCGCATTGCGGCACGCTCGCTGAATGGAATCCGGAAAACCGCTTCCGTCCGTTCTGTTCGGAACGCTGCAAGATGATCGATCTCGGCGCATGGGCCACGGAAAGTTATCGCGTCCCGGTCGCAGAAAGCGACGAATCGGATCTCCCCGACGACGAATTCAGGCCGAACTAGCGGGCCGCCAGGCGCCCCGCACCATCGCTATACCGTGCGCGCCGCAGTGCAGCGCCTGCTCCAGATCATCAGCCTGCACCCCGCCCAGCGCAAAAACCGGAATCCGCGCATCAGTCACATGCTGCGAAAACGCCGTCCAGCCGAGCAGGATTGCGTCGGGATGCGTGGGCGTGGGCAACACCGGGCCGAGTACCGCGAAATCAGCGCCCAGCGTTTCAGCCATGCGCAGTTCTTCCCGACTGTGGCACGAAGCCCCAACCA
>JBFKCU010000055.1:0-10858 GCA_041620115.1 Burkholderiales bacterium
CGGTGATCGGTCCGTAGGCGTCAAGGGCGACGATGATGCCGGCCATCGACAGCATGGACGTGGCGGCAATCGCAATGCCGTAGAGGCCACCCAGCGTATACGAAACATAGATTGCCACGCACACTGCGAGTACGGGCCACGCGGTGGAACGCATCGATACGCCGAGTCCGGCAATGATGTTGGTGCCGTGGCCGGTGGTCGACGCGGCGGCGACGTGCTGCACCGGCGCGTATTCAGTGCCGGTGTAGTACTCGGTGATCCAGACCAGAAAGGCGGTCAGCGCGAGGCCGACGACGGAAGCGCCGTAGAGCTTCATCACCGACAGGTTCGGGTAATGCTCGCTGATATTGCCGAGCACCCAGCTGGTGATCGGGTAGAACGCGATCAGCGCGAGCACGCCGGCGACGATCAGGCCGCGGTAGAGCGCGCCCATGATGTTCTTGCCGTCCGAGGTTTTGACGAAAAATGCGCCGATGATCGAGGCGATGATGGCGAAACCACCCAGCACCAGCGGATAGAGCACCGCGCCCTGCACGACTTCGGGATTGGGCAGCATCAATGCGGCCAGCACCATCGTCGCGATGATGGTCACCGCATAGGTTTCGAACAGGTCAGCAGCCATGCCGGCGCAGTCACCGACGTTGTCGCCGACATTGTCGGCAATCACTGCGGGGTTGCGCGGATCGTCTTCCGGTATGCCGGCTTCGACCTTGCCCACCAGGTCGGCGCCGACATCGGCACCCTTGGTAAAGATGCCGCCGCCCAAGCGCGCGAAAATCGAAATCAGCGACGAGCCGAAGGCCAGGCCAATCAGCGGTTTCACAATGTCGCTCATCTTGGCGCCGGCAGCGGCGTCGCCGAGCAGGAACCAGAAGAACGCGACGGTGCCGAGCAGGCCCAGGCCCACCACCAGCATGCCGGTGATGGCGCCGCCGCGGAAAGCGACGTCCAGCGCCGGATTGATGCCATTGCGCGCTGCTTCGGCGGTGCGCACATTGGCGCGCACCGAGACGTTCATGCCGATGTAGCCCGCCGCGCCTGACAATACGGCGCCGATGGCAAAGGCTGCGGCCGTGGTGCCGCCGAGTGCGATCCAGATCAGCACGAACAGCACTGCACCGACGATGGCGATGGTGGTGTACTGGCGATTCAGATAGGCCTGGGCGCCGGCCTGGATGGCGGCAGCGATTTCGCGCATGCGGTCATTGCCGGCGGGTTGCGCGACGATCCAGCGGATCGACAGCCCGCCATAGATCAGCGCGGCGATGGCGCAGACCAGCGCAAAGATCAAACCATTCGTCATGATTACTCCTAACTTATTGAATATAATGATTTATTTTTACCGGCATGAATCCGGAGCCGGGGTAGGGTGCCTTTATTTTGCTTCCGGCGCAAGACCCGCGTTGCTTCACGTGTGCCCTTGTCCCGTAAAACGCATGCCGGTTTTTACGCCGAAATCCGCGGTAAATCGAATGCCGCAACCCGTTGAGCCGCGGCGTTCAGGCCATGTGCACGCATGATTACGGAGAATGTCGATCCGGCGGAACGCGCATTATAAGACGCGCCGAACCCTGCCGGCACTGGCAACGGCGCGGTGCGCGCCGGCATCACGGCCGGGCCCGGTATCTGGACTTCAGCTTGCGCTGTACCGGCCGCAGTTTCAGTTCTGCATGCACGGGCAGGCCGTCGGCGAACGGCGGCCACGCTTCGCCGCGGATCAGCGGCGTGAAATAGCTGCGGGCACGGGCGGTCAGCCGCCAGCCGTCGGCGCTGAGGAAACTGCGCGGCAGCGCTTTTTCGCGGTTCATGATGGCGGCGAGCGGATGCGGTGTGACGCGCCAGCGGTAGGGACGGTCGCTGACGCGCGCAATGACCGGCATCACGTCGGTTTTGCCCCGCACGGCGTAGGTGAGTGCGGCACGGCCAACCGCGTAAGCCTGCTTCACATCCGTTGCCGACGCCAGATGGCGCGCCGCGCGCTGCACGTAGTCGAGCGAACTCCAGTGCACTTTGACCTGCAGCGCTGTGCGCACCATTGCCGCAATCAACGGGGCGACACCGCCCAGTTGTTCGTGGCCCGGAATGCCGTCGCCGCCGGCCTGTGTCAGGCGGCGGCCGTCACGCAGTTTGATGCCTTCTGCCACCGCAACTGCACACCAGCCATGCCGTTTGATGCGCGCGCGTACCGCAGCGATAAAACGTCTGCGGTTGAACTGAATCTCCGGTACCAGCACCAGCAGCGGGCCGTCTCTGTCATCGGGCTGCGCAAGGCCGCAGGCCGCGGCGATCCAGCCGGTGTAGCGACCCATGACCTCCATGACAAATACCTTGGTTGAGCTGTGCGACATCGACGCCAGATCGGCCATCGCCTCGCGCATGCTGGTGGCGACGAACTTGGCAACGGAACCGAATCCGGGGCTGTTGTCGCAATGCACGATGTCGTTGTCTATGGTTTTCGGAATGGCAATGGCGGTGACCGGCCAACCCAGCTTCGGCAGTATGGTGGCGATCAGGTGTGCGGTCTCCGCCGAACCGTTGCCGCCGTTGTAGAAAAAATAGCCGATGTTGTGTGCGCGAAAGACATCGATCAGGCGTTCGTATTGCGCACGTCCCTGCGGCAGCGGTGACAGGTCGAAGCGGCATGATCCAAAGGCGCCGCCGGGCGTGTGCAAAAGTGCGCGGATGGCTGCCGCCGATTCCAGCGACGTGTCGATCAGGTCTTCAGCCAGTGCGCCGAGGATGCCGTTGCGTGCGGCATAGACTTTGCCAATGTGCGCGCGGTGTTTGCGCGCGGTCTCGATCAGGCCGCAGGCTGATGCGTTGATGGTTGCGGTAACACCGCCCGATTGGGCGTAAAGGGCATTTTGTACGGGCACGGGTGTGGCAGCAGGAGGCTGCGGTGTCATTTGGTTCCGGTTTGGCGATCCGGATACGGATCACCGCTTGATCAATTCAGTTTGTTACGCCGGGTGTCCGGGCTCGGCCGGTCCACGCGCCGATTTTGATTCGATCGCCGCGAAAATCTTGTCGCGGATGTGTTCGACCGAACCGCGGCCGTAGATGTTCACGTAGCGGGGTGCGCGCTTGTCACCGCTGGTGCCCCAGCTCAGGTAATAATTGATCAGCGGTTTGGTCTGGGCGTGGTAGGTTTCAATGCGCTTGGTTACCGTTTCCTCGTTGTCATCCGAACGCTGCACCAGGGGTTCGCCGGTGACGTCATCCTTGCCCGGCACCTGCGGCGGGTTGAAATCGACATGGTATGAGCGGCCGGACGGCGGGTGCACGCGCCGGCCGCTCATGCGTTTGAGAATCTCGTCATCGGCGACTTCGATCTCGACGACAAAATCGATGTCGATGCCGGCGTGCCGCAGCGCTTCGGCCTGCGGCAGTGTCCGCGGAAAACCGTCCATGATGAAGCCGTTGGCGCAGTCGGGCGCCTTGACGCGTTCCTTGACCAGCGAGATGACCAGGGGATCGGGCACCAGCGCGCCGCGGTCCATGTATGAGCGCGCTTCATTGCCGAGCGGTGAGTTGCTTTTCATAGCGGCGCGCAGCATGTCTCCCGTTGAAATCTGCGGGATCTTGTAGCGTTCCATCAGGAACTGGGCTTGTGTGCCTTTGCCCGCGCCGGGCAGGCCAAGGAGAAGTATGCGCATGGAATGACGTCAGGTGGGAGTCCGGGGGTGAGAGTATAGCCGCTGCGGCTGCGGCGCCGCAAAAAAAGCGGCAGCGTTCTACTTTCTGCGTGTCATCAACTGGCGTATCCGCCGCAGATCGGCCGGTGTGTCCACGCCGGCATGCGGTGCTGCGGCACTGAGCGCAACGCTGATGCGATAGCCGTGCGCCAGCGCGCGCAGTTGTTCCAGCGCCTCAAAGTTTTCAATGACTGCCGGTTTGAGCCGGCTGTAGGCGCGCAGGAAGCTGCAACGGTAGGCGTAAATGCCAAGATGGCGCAGCACCGGCAGGCCCGGTGGCAGGGCGCGGATGCCGCGTGCCGATTTCACAGGCGAAAACGCGTCGCGTGCCCAGGGAATCGGCGCGCGGCTGAAATACAGGGCGTGACCTTGCAGGTCAAGCACGACCTTGACCACGTTCGGGTTGATCATGTCGCGCGCGTCACGGATGCGGCAGGCGGCGGTGGCGATCGCGGCGTCGCGATGGGTCGCGAGGTTTTCGGCGACCTTGCGGATCAATGCGGGTGAAATCAGGGGCTCATCGCCCTGCACGTTGACGACAATCTGCTTTCCGGTCAGGCGCAGTTTTGCGACGACTTCGGCCAGTCGGTCGGTGCCGGTGGCATGATCGGTGCGCGTCATCATCGCGCGGTAGCCGTGGCTTTCCGCTGCAGCCGCGATGCGCCGGTCGTCCGTGGCGACGACGACCTGGGCAGCACCGCTCTTCACGGCGCGCTCGGCGACGCGCACCACCATCGGCTTGCCGCCGATGTCGGCGAGCGGTTTTCCGGGAAAGCGCGACGATGCGTAGCGCGCGGGGATGACGACGGTGAACTTCACCGCGTTACAGTTCTTCTTCCGCGGGCAGCTTGCGCGCGTCGTCCTCGAGCATCACCGGTATGCCGTCCTGGATCGGATAACCGAGGCGGCAGGGTTTGCACAGCAGTTCGCCCGCGGCCTTGCGGTACAGCAGCGGCCCTTTGCAGATGGGGCAGACGAGTATGTCGAGCAGCTTTTCATCCATGGTGGCGGGCCTTTGCGAGCCGGGCGATGATCAGTTCGCCCAGGCGTTCCTCGATGTCGGCGTTGACGACCAGAGCCCAGTGGCGTCCGGTTGCGAATGCCGTGCATTTTACCGCATCCTTCTCCGTCATCACGACCGGATCGGCGTCGTCAAACCGCACGTCCTGTGCGGTGTAGACGTGATGATCAGGGTAGGGGTGTGCCACGCAGTTGATGCCGAGGCGCTGCAGGTGGTCAAAAAAACGCTGCGGATTGCCGATGCCGGCGATGGCATGCACGCGCTGTTTGCTGAAATGCGCGGCATGTGCCACCTGCTGCGGATTGCGCAGGTTGCGGAATTCGTCGCCTTCCAGCCGCATCGTGAAGGCCCCGGGGTAGCGGCCGGCGGCGTTGCCGTTGACGACGACGGCATCGACGGTGGCGAGCCGTGACGCCGGTTCGCGCAGCGGTCCCGCCGGCAGCGGCCAGCCATTGCCGAGGCCGCGTGTGCCGTCGATGACGGCGATTTCAAGGTCGCGGGCAAGACCGTAGTGCTGCAGGCCGTCGTCGCTGATGACGATGTCGATCCCGGCGTGTGCGGCAAGCAGGGCGCGCGCGGTTGCCGCGCGGTTCACGCCCACCCACACGGGGCAGCCGGTCCGCCGGGCCAGCAGGCAGGGTTCGTCCCCGTACTCCGACGGCTGGCCGTCAACCGGCACCATGCGCGGATCGGTGCGGCTCGCGCCGTAACCGCGGCTGATAATGCCCGGATGCCGGCCGTGTTGCTGCAGGAACCGGGCGAGCCACAGTACCAGCGGGGTCTTGCCGGTGCCGCCGGCGGAGATGTTGCCGACGATGATGACCGGCACAGCCGCGCGTTCGACGGCCAGTATTCCGCTGCGGTAGGCCAGTCGCCGCAGCGCCGCAACCAGCGCGAACAGCGCGGCGACTGGCAGCAGCAGTACGGCGAGCGGGCCGCGTGTTTTCCAGTGATCGGGTGCGGGCATGACGGGCGAAGCGTAGCCCGTTTAGGGATAGACGTCGAGAAACGACGCGCAGCCCGACTACTTGCGCGGCGCTTGCGTCGTGAAGGTGATCTTGGCGTATCCCGCCAGTTGCGCCGCCTCCATCACACGCACCACCGACTGGTGGGCGGCGTTGGCGTCGGCGTTGATCACTACGACGGGGTCTTTCATGTCGCCGGCGGCGGCTTTCAGGGCGCCGCTCAATGCCGCGGCATTGGCGCCCTGCACGGCCCCCTTGTTGATGGTGTAGTTGCCCTTGGCGTCAACCGTCACGTCGAGTCGTGCCGGATGTTCCGGCGGCTTGTCCGCTTCGGCGGTAGGCAGGTTGATCTGCAACTCGGCGAAACGCGAATAGGTGGTGGTGACCATCAGGAAAATCAGGATGACCAGCAACACGTCGATCAACGGGATGAAGTTGATCTCCGGTTCTTCGCGGAATGCGCGATTGCGGAATTTCATGCGCGGAATCCTTCGGGTAGCAGCTCAGGCCGCATTTCAGGCCTCACGCTCGCCGTGGATGATCTCAACCAGCTTCACCGCCTGCATCTGCATGTCGACCAGCAGGGCATCGACCTTGGTGCGGAAGTAGCGGTAGAACACCATGCTCGGCACGGCAACAACCAGGCCGAATGCGGTGTTGTAGAGTGCAATTGAAATGCCGTGTGCGAGCTTCAGTGGGTCGCTGCCGCCCGTGGGCGACTGCGAACCGAAGATTTCAATCATGCCGATCACCGTGCCGAACAGGCCGAGCAGCGGCGCGATGGCGGCAATCGTGCCCAGGGTGGTGAGGAAGCGCTCCAGGTCGATGGCCACCACATGGCCGGCTTCCTCGATGGCTTCCTTCATGACTGCCGGCGTGCTTTTTTCATAACGCAGGCCGGCCGCGAGGATTTGCCCCAGCGGTGCTGCGGCCGCGAGTTGCGTCAGCAGTTGTGGTGTGACGCCGTTCTGACGATAGGCCTGCAGGCCGTGCGTGAGCATGTTCTTGGGGAGCACGATGTTCTGGCGCAGGGACCAGAGCCGCTCGGCAATGATGGCCACGGCGATGACGGAACACAGGATCAGGGGCCAGATCGGCCAACCGGCTGCTTCAATGATGGATATCACGCGGGATTTTTCCGGGAAAAAGTGACTGGGACGGTTGCTGAAAAAATGGAAGCGTTAAAAAAATCCATTTGGCGACGCAAAAAATTCGCGTAACTGTAGCCGCCATGCGCCGAATCAGCAAGCGCACCCGCTTGAACGTCGCGATAAAGCCGTTGAGCAACAACGCTTTATTCGCTTATCCACAATTACTGTGGATAAGTCTGTGCACACCATGTAAACGGAATCTCTAAGTAGCGCTTCTGGCTGAATTTTTTCAAATTGCACATTTGTTAAACGCGTCGAGTATATCAATTAAAACAACGGGTTACAGATTTACCTCTGTGCGCCCCGGCGCGGTGTGCGACACGGGTGGCGTCAGGTGCGCCGCTGTGGATGAGGCCGGAGGCAAAAAACCTTTTGGCGTCCGCACCTTAAGGCGAGTCGGCGGCGGATTTTCAATGCCGCCGGCTATACTCGGCCGATGGCCTTACTGACTATTGATAACGCCGAACTCGCTTTCGGCCTGCATCCGCTGCTGGATCGCGCCAATCTGACCGTTCACGATGGCGAACGCATCGGCCTGATTGGCCGCAATGGTACCGGCAAGTCCTCGCTGCTCAACATCATTGCCGGGCACGGTGCGCTGGACGATGGCGAGATCCGCCTGCAGGACGGCGCGCGCGTGGTCATGGTCGAGCAGGAGCCCGAATTGCCCGATGACGCTGCCTCGCTGCATGCCTGCCTGACCGCGCGCGGCAAACTTGAAGATATTGCCGATGAGCGCGAGCGCTGGCGCGCCGACGCCCGCCTGTTTGAATACCTGCACCGCTTCGGTCTGGATGAGGGGCGTTCACCGCGTACGGCATCCGGCGGCGAACGCAAACGCGCAGCACTGGCGCTGGCATTGGCTCTGCAGCCCGACCTGCTGCTGCTGGACGAACCCACCAACCATCTGGACATTGCCGGCATCACGCTGCTGGAAGATCTGCTGGCCAAGGGGGCGGTGCGCACGACCATCATCATCACCCACGACAGGGCGTTTCTCGATCGCGTGGCCACACGCATCGTCGAGCTTGACCGCGGCTTGCTGCGCTCGTATCCGGGCAATTTCGCCGCGTACGAGGCGCGCAAGGCAGACCAGTTGCTCGAAGAGGAAAAAGCCAACCGCCGTTTTGACAAGTTCTGGGCACAGGAAGAGGTATGGATACGCCAGGGAATCAAGGCGCGGCGTACCCGCAATGAAGGCCGGGTGCGGCGGCTGGAGGCGCTGCGGATTGAGCGCGCCGCGCGCCGCGGACGTATCGGCAACGTCAAGCTGGCGCTGGATGCCGGTGATCGCTCAGGCAAGCTCGTTGCCGAACTCACGGACGTATGCAAGCGCTTTGACGGCAAGCCCATTATCGAGGATCTGTCACTGCGCATCATCCGCGGCGACCGCATCGGCCTGATCGGAGCCAATGGCGCGGGCAAGTCGACGCTGATCAAGATCATCCTCGGTGCGCTCAAACCGGATGCGGGTGAGGTGCGTCTGGGCACCAAGCTGGAAATTGCTTATTTTGACCAGTTGCGTGAACAGCTCGATCCGGAGCGCACACTGGTCGAGACCATCAGCCCCGGCTCGGAGTGGGTGGAAACAGCGGACGGGCGCAAACACGTGATGAGCTATCTCGGTGACTTCCTGTTTCCGCCGCAACGCGCCCAGGCCAAGGTCAGCATGCTCTCCGGCGGAGAACGCAACCGTCTGCTGCTGGCACGCCTGTTTGCGCGCCCCGCCAACGTGCTGGTGCTGGACGAACCGACCAATGACCTCGACATCGAGTCGCTGGAATTGCTCGAAGACACGCTGCAGGGTTACAACGGCACGCTGCTGCTGGTCAGCCATGATCGCGCCTTTCTCGACAATGTGGTGACGCAGACACTGGTGGCCGAGGGCGACGGACGGTGGAAGGAATATGTCGGTGGTTACAGCGACTGGCTGACGCAGCGGGCGCCGCCGGTCGTCGCGGCGCCAGCCAGGCCCGCGGCGGTGCCGAAATCCGCTGCCCGTGCGGCAGTGCCGGCGAAGGTGAAGCTGAGCTTCAAGGAGCAACGCGAACTCGAGCAGCTGCCGGATGAACTCGAAGCGCTCGAGCGCGAGCAGGCTGCGATCGCGGCACGCATGAGCGGCGCGGATTACCACAAGCAGGGTGCGGCGCAACTGAAGGCGGATCGCGAACGGGCGGCGGCCATCGAGCAACTGCTCGCGGAGAAGTTCGAGCGCTGGTCAGTGCTGGATCAGAAAGTCACGCAGGCGGCGGGCGCCTAGCGCCCGGTTTCAAGCGCTTGACCGTGGTTGCACGCCGCGGTGGTCGCTGCATCCCGGGCGGGACCAGGCCGCGTTGTCAGGACGCCTTATGACGCTTTTCTGGGTTTCCACTCGTTGAGCAGATTTTTCGCTTTTGCCAGCTGTTTCGGATCGAGTTGCTTCTGTGCGTCATCGCGGATGCGGGTGCATTCCTGCTGCTCGGCATCCTGCAGTGACGCTGCGGCGACGCTGGCCCAGAAGTGGGCGCGTTCCGGGTCACGCTTGATCCCGCGGCCGCTGAAATACATCCGGGCCAGAGCGAGCTGTGATGGCGCGTGGCCCATTTCCGCGGCTTTCCGGTACCAGGTTTCGGCTTCCGCCGGATCGGGTTTACTGCCGCTCTGGAACACGCCGGCCAGTTCATACTGCGCATCCACGATGCCGTATCGATACCAGATGCGATTCAGGTTGGTGCCTGCTGCGATTTTCAGGAATTTTTTCGCCTTGGCCGGATCCTGCGGGAACAACCTGCCGTCCCGGTACATCAGGCCCAGCGTACGTGCGGCGACCAGATTGCCGCGATAGATTTCTTTATCCAAAGCCTTGAGCACGGCTTCCGGGCTGCCTGCCGCGAGTGCTTTGTCCGTGGTCTGCTGGAAATCGTTGGTCTGGGCGTAGGCGTGCAGCGAAAGCCCGCACACCAGCAGTGCCGAGTACAGGATCCTGCCGATTGTTCTGTTGAGAATATTCATGCCTGCTCCGGTTCGTTGTTGCGTGTCACCGCCACGCCGGCGGTGTATTGGTGTCACCTTAGATGGACTCGCTTTCAGGAGCCTTACGTGAACCTGTCTCGCGAATTTCAACTGGCCGGCGGTGTGCACCAAAGACCGAACCGCAAAGCAAATAATTGATTAAAAGTCAATAAAAACAATAACTTATTTAATTCCTTGGGGTCGTGCCTGTTTGCATGGCAGCTTGGACCTCCACCCCGCGTACAATCCGACCATGCCCGATCTGATTGACCTTGCCACGCCGCAAACCGTCATTTCCGTTGCCGAACTGAACCGGCTGGCGCGCACCGCGGTCGAGCGCAACGTGCCGCTGGTGTGGGTGGCCGGCGAAATTTCAAACTTCAAGCGTTACGACAGCGGCCATTGTTATTTCACGCTGAAGGACGAGGCGGCGCAGGTTGACGCGGTGATGTTCCGCCACAAGGCGCAGTACCTCGACTGGAAACCCGAGAACGGCATGCAGGTCGAGGTGCGGGCAACCGCGACGGTTTACGAAGCGCGCGGGAAATTCCAGCTGGTTGTCGATGCGATGCGCCGCGCTGGTCTGGGTGCGTTGTATGCGGCATTTGAGCGGCTCAAGGCCAAACTCGAACAGGAGGGTCTGTTCGATCCGGCGCTGAAACGCGATCTGCCGCTGTTTCCGCGCGTGGTCGGCGTGGTGACTTCGCCGCAGGCGGCGGCATTGCGCGACGTCATCACCGCGCTGCGCCGGCGTATGCCGGGCATCGATGTGATCATTTATCCGACGCCGGTGCAGGGCGAGGGGGCCGGTGCGAAGATCGCCGATGCGATTGCACTCGCCGGCGACCGCGCGGAATGCGACGTGCTGATTGTGTGTCGTGGCGGCGGCAGCATCGAGGATCTGTGGGCATACAACGAGGAAGTCGTAGCGCGGGCGATACGTGCCTGTCCGTTACCCGTGGTATCCGGTGTCGGCCACGAAACTGATTTCACCATTGCCGATTTTGCCGCCGATGTGCGTGCGCCGACGCCGAC